>NZ_JVPT01000063.1:0-112122 GCF_001055915.1 Corynebacterium sp. 212_CJEI
CCCCCGCCGATGACGAGGAAGTCACACGTCAGTGTCCAACTGTCGAATGATGGGCGCAGACCAAACGTGTTACTCGCCTCCGCCTGGGTTACCGATGGCGATCATGCGCTCGACCGAAGCGCGTGCCTTGTCGGCGACATCCGGCTCGACATCGACTTCATCAGTGCCCTCAACGAGGCAGCGCAGCAGAGCCGCCGGAGTGATGAGCTTCATGTACGAGCAGGAAGCGCGGTCGTTGACCGGCTCAAAGTCAACATCCGGTGCGGCCTTGCGCAGCTGGTGGAGCATACCCACCTCAGTGGCCACGAGCACCTTGCCGTTGGGCTTGTTCTCCTTCAGCTTCTGCGCCTCGGTCAGCATCTCGCCGGTGGAGAGCATCTGCACGCGCTCGGGCTCGATGGTGCCTTCACCTGCGAGGTAAATCGCAGAGTTCGCGCAACCGCACTCCGGGTGAATGAACAGCTGCGAATCGGCGTTCTCCTCCGCGCGGTGCGCGAGTTCCTCACCGTTGATGTTGGCGTGGACGTGGCACTCACCAGCCCATACCTTGATGTTGTCGCGGCCGGTCTCACGGCGGACGTGTGCGCCGAGGAACTGATCCGGGTTGAACAGGATCTCCTGGTCTTCCGGGATGGACTTGACCACGTCGACGGCGTTGGAGGAAGTACAGCAGATGTCGGTCAGAGCCTTTACGTCTGCCGTGGTGTTGACGTAGCTGACTACCAGTGCGCCGGGATTCTCTGCCTTCCACTCGGCCAGTTCGTCTGCGGTGATGGAGTCCGCCAGGGAGCAGCCGGCGCGCTCGTCCGGAATAAGGACGGTCTTCTCTGGGCTCAGAATTTTGGCGGTTTCCGCCATGAAGTGGACACCACAGAAGACGATGACGTCAGCATCGGTTTCCGCAGCGATGCGGGAAAGTCCGAGGGAGTCGCCTGTGTAATCGGCAATATCCTGAATCTCCGGCAGCTGGTAGTTGTGCGCAAGAATTACGGCATTGCGTTCGCGGGCGAGGCGCTTAATCTCCTGGGCCCAGCGCTCATCTGCAATTACGCCACCGTAGCGGCCATCTTTATCGACTACCGATTCGTACAGATCCGATTCAAGGCGCGGCAGGCTGGAAGCATTGGCCGCAAGGCTGGTATTCACGGAAAACTACGTCCTTACTTCAATGGGCTGTGGCTACGACCGGAGAAAATGCCGTCACCGTTACCGGCAACGGTCCCCGGAGGCATTCGCAGCGGACTCAAACGGGCAAGTGCAAGAGACCTAAGCTCGCCACACAATATCGAAAAAGCCCCTAAATCGGGGCGCATACTGACATCGAGGACGAACCTATTTCCCAAAATTGTAAGGCTTGTATAAGCCTATTTCCCAATAACTACCCCTGTTCAGTAGGAATTAGTGCTTTACGACGGCCCCCGCGCAGAACCTCACCGTCTCACTTAGTGACCGAATCTGCGTCCGTAGCATTGTCTGCAGCGCTCTCGTTGCCTTCCGTGAAGTCCGTTTGGAACAACACCCGGGACCACAGTGCGAGCATGGCAACCAGTGGCGCGACCAGCAGTGCTACATAGGTTTTGAAGTCTGGAATCACCGAGAACTTATCGCCCGGCTGCATTCCCGCCAGATCCGGCTGGAGCAATGCCGCAACCGACTGACCGACGAGGTACGTCACTGCTGCGCTCATCAACGCGGAGAAACCTGCCCATCCAATTGCCGTGAGCATCTGCACAGGAGTCGTGATGGCACGGTTTCGGAAGGTAGTAATTCCCAGCACCAGGCCGCTGATGGCAGTGACAGCAACAAACCAGAGCAGCCCAATAAAACCAGCGTCAACGGTTTCTTGAATAATCGCTAGTTGGTTATCCGGGAGCATTTGCACTTGCTGCTTGGGGCGTAGGAATGCCCAGGCCACTCCGGCTATCGTTCCCGTTACGACGGAGAAGAGAACAATACCCGAGGCCATTGCCACGCTCTGCTTTTCAACGTGTGGGACTCGGGTATTTTTCATAGTCATAGTTGACTAACTTACCTCACGGCGCACATCCAGTACTAGCGTGCCCGAATGGCGCACTAGCACAATCAGCGCCTTTTATCGCTGCTCCAACATAACGGAGTCCACTTCGCCGTGGCGCGAGCACTTTGCAGTCCAGCCGTCCGGACGCACCTGCACCACCATCCGACGCCCACAGAGCTGGCAGAACCGAGGCGCCTCCAGTCCAGCTTTTGCACCATAGGAGCGTTCGCGCACTTCACCAGCTTCGAGGTCGGCGCCGGTAAAAGGATCGAACTTGGGCTCATCTCCCAGCACCATGGCCTGGAGCAGCTCTGTGGAGTCGACTTTCTTACTCCGCGGCGAGCGCGGGCTAGATGTCCGAGGCTTAGACAGTTGCATTGAGGGCCTTAATTGGGAGTCGTACCTTGCCAAGCATGTCCAGATCCTGCTCCGCCGGACGGCCCAGAGTGGTCAGGTAATTACCGACAATGACAGCGTTGATACCGCCGAGCAGCCCCTTTTCTGCGCCCAGGTCGCCCAGGGTGAGCTCACGACCGCCAGCAAAACGCAGGATGGTCTTCGGCAGTGCCAGACGGAAGGCACCGATGGCACGCAGTGCGTCCTTGGCTGGCATCGGCTCGCGACCGGCGAACGGAGTGCCCGGGCGCGGGTCGAGGAAGTTCATCGGCACCTCGGTCGGGTTGAGCGCCGCCAGGTCCTGAGCAAACTCGGCACGCTGCTCAAGGGTCTCTCCCATACCCAGGATGCCGCCACAGCAGACCTCCATACCGGCTTCGCCGACCATACGCAGGGTGTCATGACGCTCTTCCCAAGTGTGGGTGGTCACGACCTGCGGGAAGTAGCTCTTAGCGGTCTCAAGGTTGTGGTTGTAGCGGTGAATACCAGCCTTGGCCAGGCGATCCACCTGCTCCTGCGTCAGGATGCCCATCGAGGCAGCCACATTAATGTCCACCTCTGCCTGAATGGCGGCGACGGCCTGTTCCATCTGGCTGAGCAGTCGCTCGTCCGGACCCTTTACTGCAGCAACGATGCAGAACTCAGTCGCACCCGACTTTGCAGTCTGCTTTGCGGCGTCCACCAGGGCCGGGATATCCAGCCATGCCGAACGCACCGGGGACTCGAACAGACCCGACTGCGAACAGAAGTGGCAGTCCTCTGGGCAGCCGCCAGTCTTCAGCGAGATAATGCCTTCAACCTCGACCTCTTCGCCGCACCACTTCAAGCGCACCTCATGAGCCAGTGCCAGCAGATCCTCGATGCTGTCGTCATCGAGGTTCAGAACTGCCAGGGTCTCCTCATAGTTCAGCCCCTCACCGCGGCCGAGCACCTTTTCTCGGGCGAGTTCCAAAATGTCCTGCTGCTGTTGAGTCATGGGGGTGATGCTCCTTGAGGCTGGGGATAAAACTTGAACACTGTTTCAGAAGTTGTTCAGTTATCAAACTTAATACTGCGTCTACAGAATGTCGAACAGGGTTCAATTCCCGTCGTGTCGCGGATTTACGCTCCCCATTTCAGCCTTGAGACATCTTCCAGATGATTCTTCTTTCGTCTACGGTAGGCAGTGTGCAATTGACCAAGGACATCATTGTCGACGCAGCTCTCACCATTCTCAACGAGTACGGACTCGGCGATCTCACGATCCGCCGCCTGACTCGCCACTTGGGTACCGCCGCTGGCGCAATGTACTGGCACTACCCTTCCAAGCAGGCACTGCTGGGCGCCGTCGCTGACCGCATCTTGGCTCCCTGCACAGAGTTTTCCGCCACCGGCGATTGGCGTGCCGACATCGAAGCCGTCGCCGAGCTGCTCTACTCCTGCCTCACCGCTCATCGGGATGGCGCCGAGGTCGTCTCGGCCGCACTCGCTACGGGCACCGCCACGATTCGCCCCGAACAACTGCTTGCCGACGTCCTGGAGAATGCCCCCGAAACCTCCATTAGCACCCCATCAGCGGCTGATACCGCATCCGTCCTCGTGTACTTCATTCTCGGTGCGACAGTCGACCAGCAGACAGCCATCGCGCTTGACCTGAACGGCGCCAAGGGCGTTTCCAACAAGGGCGACACCAGTGGCGAGAACGCCGATGATAAGGATGTTGAGGTCGAGACTTCCTCTGAAGATGCTGCTGCACAGGCAAAAGAGCTCGGCCGCCAGCGCATTGCACTGGGAACCGAGCTCTTTATCGCCGGAATTGCGGGGGTTGCGGGGACTAAGGGAATTGCAGGTCAGTAAGCCCCGCTGAAACAATCACGCTCACGGTCAAGCCCCAGCGTTAGAGCACCAGAGCTGCTACCCAACCAGCTGCCAGCAGCGGCAGGTTGAAGTGCAGGAAGGTCGGAATAACCGAATCGCGAATGTGGTCGTGCTGCCCATCGGCGTTGAGACCCATCGTCGGGCCGAGCGTCGAGTCCGATGCCGGCGAACCAGCATCGCCCAGAGCACCTGCAGTACCAATGATGGCGACGGTAGCCATCGGCGAGAAGCCCAGCGATACACACAACGGCACATAGATGATGGCGATAATCGGCAGCGTCGAGAAGGACGAACCAATACCCATCGTGACCACCAGACCAACGACCAGCATGGCGAATGCAGCGGCAGGCTTGTTGCCCGCAAACAGCTCTGCTGTAGCGGTCACCAGCGGCTCGACCTGGCCGGACTCCGACATCACCGAGGCGAAGCCCTGTGCGGAAATCATGATGAAACCAATCAGGGCCATCATCTTCATACCGGCAGTGAACACGTCGTCCGCCTCACGCCAGCGCACGGCACCGGTGAGCATGAAGATTGCCAGACCAGTGAGTGCACCAATCAGCAATGGATCGGCATCGGTCTCCATAGAATTCATCACAATCTGGACGACGAAAGTCACCACGATTGCAACGAGAGCAACGATAACTCGGTACTTCGACACCGGTTCGTCAGACTGGGGTTCTGCGTGTGAGGACTGGGCAATCGGCCGATCTTCGTAATGCCGCGGCTTCCGGTAGGAGAAAAATACGGCAATGGCCAGACCGGCCAGCATGCCGAGAGCCGGAATGCCCATCGTCATCATGATGTTGATATTGGAAACATCAAGGCCAGCATTCTCGATGTTCCCCAGCAGGATGTCGTTCAGGAAGATAGAACCGAATCCGACCGGAACCCACATGTAGGTGGTGACCAAACCGAAGGTCATCACACTGGTAATCATTCGACGGTCGATGTTGAGGCGGTTAAATACCGGCAACAGCGGCGGAATAATCAGCGGGATAAACGCAATGTGAACTGGGATGAGGTTCTGCGACATGATCGCCATGGCCAAAATGCCGGCGACCATACCCCACTTGGTCCATGCCTCTGCCTTAGATTTAGCGTCTTCATCCTCCGTGCCGATCTTGGCAATCAGCCAATCGGCCAGCAGTTTGGGCAGCCCGGAGGATGCCACTGCCATGGCAAAGGCACCCAGCATGGCATAGCTCAGGGCAATCTTCGCACCACCAGAGAGGCCTTCCTGGAAGGCAACCATTGTGGCATCGAGCCCCATACCGGCGGAAAGACCACCGACCAAGGCGCCAATAAACAGCGCTAGCACAACGTGTACCCGGCAGACCGCCAGGATTAGCATCACCAAAACGGCGAGAAGAACGGCATTCATAAGGAAAATATTAAGGCAACCTTAAGTATTTCCAGCAACCGGAGCTAGAAAGATTTCACCCCAAAATCTTTACACCCCGGCTAATGCGGCTAATCAATCGAGACGAGTCCCTGGCCGCCCTGCACTGCGTCGCCGACTTCAACATGAATAGAGCCGACGGTGCCTGCAGCCGGGGCCGTAATCTCGGTTTCCATCTTCATTGCCTCGAGAATGAGCAGCACCTCCCCAGCCTCAATCTTCTGGCCTTCCTCGACCAAAATCTTGCTGACCGAACCTGCCAGTGGCGCCACCACCGAATTGGCGGAGACACCCGAGACACTAGCGGTGGCCGGCTCAACGGAAGCGCTCGACGATCCACCCAACACGATGGGCGAAAGACGCTTGGGCTCCTCAACTACTTCAACGTCGACATCGTAGGCAATGCCGCCGACAGTCACTTTCAATTTCATGGCTCAACAATCCTCACGTAGCAAAAGTCAATGAGTCAGACTCAAATAAGTCGGTTATCGAAAATTTCCAACTAACGCAGGTTGCGCTGCTGCTGGATCTGGCGTCCCTGCGCAGCCCACGTCTTATGGCGGTTGTATCGAATTGCCTTCACCTTGCCGCGATTGCCCAGGTACGCAGACACCGCTGCCGAAATGGCGATGACAGTATCCTCGGGGATATCTGCGTCCACGCGTTTGCGCAGTTCAGCCAACTCGATCTCTGCCTGATTCAGTCGTGCCGTGGCCTTCTGCAAGCTTGTCGAGGTCGCATCCAACCGGTCGGTCAGTTCAGCGACGAGCGCTCGCAGCTCCTTAATCTCACCGATGCCGTCAGACATTACTGTGGCCCCAATCCGTGCTTCTTGGCCGGGCGAACCTCGCGCTTGTTACGCAGAACTGACAGTGCATCAGCCACACGCAGGCGGGTTTCCGCCGGGTCAATCACGTCGTCGACCAGTCCGCGCGAGGCGGCGACATACGGCGTCGAGAAGCGTGTCTTGTATTCGGCGATACGCTCGTCGCGCACGCGCGCCTGCTCTTCCTCGTCGCCCGCGGCGGCAATTTCCTTTCGGAAGACCACGTTGACCGCACCCTCTGCGCCCATCACCGCAATTTCCGCGGTCGGCCATGCGAATACGTAGTCCGCGCCGAGGTCCTTCGAGCACATCGCCAGGTACGCACCGCCGTAGGCCTTACGCATGACGACGGTCACCTTGGGCACAGACGCTGCGGAGTATGCGTAGAGCATCTTTGCGCCGTGGCGGATGATGCCGCCATGCTCCTGGGTGACGCCCGGCATGAAGCCAGGAACATCAACCAGGGTGACCAGCGGGATGTTAAAGGCATTGCAGAAGCGGATGAACTTTGCGCCCTTGTCCGAGGAATTGATGTCCAGCACACCGGACATCACGTTCGGTTGGTTGGCGACAAAGCCCACGGTACGGCCTAAAACTCGACCAAAGCCGACAACCAGGTTGGTGGCAAAACCCGCCTGGCACTCGAGGAAATCGCCATTGTCGGCGATACGGATAATGACCTCGCGGACATCGTAGCCCTTCTTGCCATCGACGGGGACGATGTCGCGGAGCTCTGGATCCGGCTCGGCGTCGAATACCGGATCCACGATTGGCGGCTCTTCCGTGTTATTCTGTGGCAGGAAGCTTAAGAGCTTCTGCGCAATCAGGATGGCCTGCTCGTCATCGTCGGCAACGAAGTCGATATTGCCGGCCTTGGCCATGTGCGCATCAGCGCCACCGAGCTGCTCGGAGGTGACTTCCTCGCCGGTCACAGACTTAATAACGCCCGGGCCGGTGATGAACATCTGTGCCTTGCGAGTCTGAATGATGAAGTCGGTCAGCGCTGGCGAGTAGGCAGCGCCACCAGCACATGGACCTGCAATGATGGAAATCTGCGGCACCAGACCGGAAAGCCAGACATTGTTGTAGAAGACCTGGCCGTAGCCCGACAGAGAGTCAATCCCCTCTTGAATGCGAGCACCACCGGAGTCGTTGATAAACACGAACGGAGTGCCGTTGTCGGCAGCAGCGCGCATGGTGGCCGCAACCTTGCGGGACTGCGTTTCACCAGCGGAGCCACCCATGACCGTGAAGTCCTGGGAGGCCACGTGCACTGCCCGGCCGAGAACCGCGGCAGTGCCGGTGACCACACCGTCGGCAGGCGCGTCGGCAGTATCCATGCCGAAGTCGGTGGTGCGGTGAGTCATAAACATGCCGGTTTCACGGAAAGTGCCCTCGTCGACGAAGTTGTCGATACGCTCGCGGGCAGTCATCTTCCCACGTTCGTGCTGCTTGGCCTGGCGGGCTTCACCGCCACCGGCCTCAACACGACGACGCTGAGCATCCAAATAATCCAGGCGCTCCGCCATCGAGGCATCGACGCCCGGCGCGACGGCACCCGCCGGATTCGGCTGGTTTGCTGAACTTTGCGACATTGCTATCTCTTCTCCCGATGTTCCTAGGCGGGTTCCACCTGGACGGTCTGTGAGCGACCGCCAACGGTGACCTTGTAGCGAATTGGCTCGCGAATGGCATTGGCAGCACCAGAGACCTGCTCCGCCTCGCGCTTGAGCTGTTCGGCAGTCTTACCGACGTTCTTCGGCCCTTCGCCGCGCGTGGTGAAGAATCCCGGTGCGACGGATGGGAACAGTGCGTTGGTCAGGACGTCCTCGGCGGTGCCGTTGTAACCGTCGAGCTCCTTGGCCTGCTTGACCAGGTCGTCCCACTCTGGTTCGAGGAGATCAGCCGGGCGAACCGTGATTTCTTCCTTCTTGATCTGTTCCGCTGCCTGCTTAATCAGCTCTGGGTTGCGCTCACCCGGGCACTGCCCGTAATAGCCGAGCATGAGGTCAGCGAACTCAGCCGTCATAACCTTGTAGCGTCCCATCAGCACGTTAAACACAGCTTGCGTGCCGACGATCTGCGAGCTCGGAGTCACCAGCGGCGGGTAACCGGCGTCCTTGCGGACAATCGGTACCTCACGCATGACCTCTTCGACGCGGTCACCCGCGCCCTGGGCCTTGAGCTGGTTTTCCATGTTCGACAACATGCCACCAGGAATCTGCGACATGAAAATGTCGGTATTGACCAGGGTTTTCGACTCGAACTCTGCGTACTTCGGACGCACCTCGCGGAAGTGGTCACGAATGGTGATGAGGTTATCCATGTTCAGGTCGGTGGTGTAGTCGGTTCCCTCCAACATTTCCACCAGCGACTCGGTCGGGTTGTGCCCCGGGCCCAGCGACATCGACGAAATTGCCGTGTCCACGACATCCGCACCAGCTTCGATGGCCTTCATCAAAGTCACCATCGTGACACCGGTGGTCGAGTGACAGTGGACGTTAATCTGGGTGTCCTCGCCGTACGTTTCCTTGATGCCGCGGATGATGTCGTAAGCCGGCTGGGGTTTCAGCAGCGCTGCCATGTCCTTCAACGCAATGGAATCCGCCCCCATATCCAGTAGACGACCAGCGAGCTTCACGTACCCGTCGACGTCGTGAAGCGGAGACGTCGTGTAGCAGATCGTGCCCTGCGCATGCTTGTCGACGTTCTTAACTGCGCGCATGGCGTGCTCGAGATTGCGTGGGTCGTTAAGCGCGTCGAAAACACGGAATACGTCCATACCGTTTTCAGCAGACTTTTCGACGAACTTGTCAACCACCATGTCCTCGTAGTGGCGGTAACCGAGGAGATTTTGACCGCGCAACAGCATCTGCAGGCGACTGTTCGGCATCAGCTTGCGGAATGTCCGCAGGCGCTCCCAGGGGTCTTCATTAAGGAAGCGGATGCAGGCGTCAAAGGTTGCGCCGCCCCAGCACTCCACACTCCAAAAACCGGCCTTGTCCATTTCTTCACAGACATCGACCATGTCTTCCATAGCCATTCGCGTTGCCATGAGGCTCTGATGAGCGTCTCGGAACGCTACTTCCGTTACACCAATGGTTCGTGGACTCATAACTCCAAAAGTAAAGGCCTTTGGGGATCTTCGCGCGTTGGTGACCGCGAATATTGGGGATTCGGCGCCCGCCAAGGTGCGTTTAGAGTGTCAAATTGCCCACTTGCAGGGTTAAATACTTATTTTCACGCGAAGTTTATGCTCTTAATCGTTCGACTCGAATTTTTCCTTGGGGGTCGTTTTTGCGAAGTGCGCTCGACAGATGGGACGGATGGCGCGCCCACACGGGACCGAAAAAGGCTCATGTTTTTTACAAAACGGTTAAGGTAGTCACATGAACCAAGCAAATACAGTCGGCGATTATCAAGTATGGCCGGGTGAGCCTTACCCGCTCGGATCTACCTACGACGGCGCTGGCACCAACTTTGCACTCTTTTCCGACGTTGCGGAAAAGGTTGAGCTTTGTCTGATTAGCGCCGAAGGCGAAGAAACACGCATTGAGTTGGAAGAAGTCGATGCGCATATCTGGCACTGCTACATCCCGTCTATCATGCCGGGCCAGCGCTACGCCTACCGCGTACACGGCCCATTCGATCCGGCCAACGGTAAGCGTTGCGACCCCAACAAGCTGCTGGTCGACCCATACGCCAAGGCTTTCGACGGCGAATTCGACGGTCACCCATCACTGTTCAACTATGACATTCATGACCACTCGAAGCGCAACACCGAGGACAGCCTGGGACACACCATGACCTCCGTGGTCATCAACCCATTCTTCGACTGGGGCGCTGACCGCGCACCTCGCACGCCGTACAACGAGACCGTGATTTACGAGGCCCACGTCAAGGGCATGACCATGACTCACCCGGATATTCCGGAGGAGCTACGTGGTACCTATGCCGGTCTCGCGCATCCGGCGATTATTGACTACCTCAAGGACCTTGGTGTCACGGCTATCGAACTGATGCCGGTCCACCAGTTCCTCCAGGACGACCACCTGCGCGAAAAGGGGCTGCGCAACTACTGGGGCTACAACACCTTCGGTTTCCTAGCACCACACCAGGACTACTCGGCTTCCCAAAAGCCAGGCGGAGCAGTCAGCGAGTTCAAGGGCATGGTGCGCGCATTTCACGATGCCGGCATTGAGGTCATCCTCGACGTGGTCTACAACCACACCGCCGAGGGCAACCACATGGGCCCAACCATCTGCTTCCGAGGCATCGACAACGAGGCCTACTACCGCCTGGTCGAGGGTGACCGCCAGCACTACATGGACTACACCGGCACCGGTAACTCCCTGAATGTGCGCCACCCACACTCGCTGCAGCTCATCATGGATTCGCTGCGCTACTGGGTCTCCGAGATGCATGTCGACGGCTTCCGTTTCGATTTGGCCTCTACTCTGGCTCGAGAATTCCACGATGTCGATCGCCTCTCCGCCTTCTTTGACTTAGTGCAGCAGGATCCGATTGTCAGCCAGGTCAAGCTCATTGCAGAACCGTGGGATGTCGGCGAAGGTGGCTACCAGGTCGGTAACTTCCCACCGCAGTGGACTGAATGGAACGGTAAGTACCGCGACACCATCCGCGACTTCTGGCGCGGTGAGCCATCCACGCTCGGCGAGTTCGCTTCACGTATCACCGGTTCCTCGGACCTGTATGCAAACAATGACCGCCGCCCAACTGCGTCGATTAACTTCGTGACCGCGCATGACGGTTTTACTCTCAATGACTTGGTCAGCTACAACGAGAAGCACAATATGGCCAACGGCGAGGACAACCGCGATGGCGAGTCCCACAACCGTTCGTGGAACTGCGGTGTGGAAGGCCCGACCGACGACGAGCGCATCATTTCGCTGCGCGCTCGCCAGCATCGTAACTTCCTGACCACTCTCCTGCTGTCCCAGGGCACTCCGATGATTAGCCACGGTGACGAAATGGGACGTGGCCAGAAGGGCAACAACAACGTCTACTGCCAGGACAACCGTTTGGCCTGGGTCGACTGGAATCAGACTCGTACCAACTCTGAACTGGTCGAATACACCCAGTTCCTGACTGAGCTGCGTGCGGAACACCCAGTCTTCCGACGCCGCCGCTTCCTGCGCGGTGGCCCGCTCGGTGCGGAAACCGACGATCGTGACATTGCCTGGCTGACCTATGAGGGTCGTGTCATGACGACCGATGACTGGAACTTCGACTTCGGCAAGTCGTTGATGGTCTGGCTCAACGGCGATGCCATCACTGAGCCTGACCGCCGAGGTCACAGGATTGAGGATGACTCCTTCCTGCTGTGCTTCAACGCCCACCACGAGGACATCATGTTCCAAATTCCGGGCACCGAATACGCACACAGCTGGGAAGTCATCATCGACACCACAGAGATCACGGGTCGCCCGACCCGCGAGCGCATCGTTGAGCCAGAAGGCGAGCTCCGCGTGCCAGCCCGTTCTACCATCGTGCTGATCGAGCGACACTAGCCGCGTCCGCGTTGGGTGTAGGGGCCTGGGCCTGGGTTGGTTCCTACACAAAAATCCCCTGTCGGCGGAAGGCTTTTCTTCCACTGACAGGGGATTTTCGGCTCTGAGTTCAACTCAAAACAGGGTTTGGGTCAACACAGCACTGCGGGAGCCGAGCTGGCGTGAAGTCTTCTTACGCAGATGCGCGCATATTGAACTCCGCCTGAGAGTTCAACCAGTACTCCGGCTCGGTGTCAAAGTAGTCGGACAGTCGATTTGCGAGGTCAGTAGTGACCGCAGTGCGGCCGGTGCGAAAGCGCTCCAGAGTTGAGCTTGGCACGCCGATGGCAAGAGCCAGTCGGTAGATAGAGAGGTGTCGCGGCTCGAGGAAATTATCGTTCAAGATAGAACCAGGGTGCACAGGATGCGTGCTCAAAATGTTTACTCCTTATTTCATCGCTTCACTGGCATACGTTGTTTCCGCTTTGCCCTACGCTTGAGCTCGAAAGCTCGAACGACCAGTTACCGCCGTTCGTCGAAAAGTATAAGGAGCGCCCGCTCAAAATGCATCCGGACATTTAACCCCCCAAAACATGTGGTTTTCAGGGGTACAGACACCCCCGCTGTCCGAACATCCCATAAATATTCCTATTTTTGTGGGCATTTCCACATTGCCGGAAGCCACATGTACTCGGCGACAGCCGCAGGTACCGCAGCCTCTATGGGGCTCAATCCGCCATCGGCGCTACCATCTAGTGCATGACTACGACCACGCCATCCTCCGAGCCCGCCGTCGTCTTCGAGCTCACCGGCGACACGGTGACTATTACCGCAGATGGGCTCCGCCTTACCCACACCATCAACACGGCTAGCACCGCCCCCGCGAAGCCCCTCCCGCTTGCCGACGTTGCCGAGGTCGCATCGGCAAGTAAAAACGGTGTCTACACTCCGGCCAACCGCTTTTTCCCCGGCACGGTAGACCTCGGGGTAGCTTTGCCAAAGGCCCGTGTGATGCCTCATCGTCAGGCAGCAGCGCAGTTGCTGGCTGACCTCATGGCGGAGATGGCCAAGAATCCGGAGTTCTACAATTCAGCAGATGCTTTTACTTCCACGTTGATGCCGTGGGTGGCACAGCGCGCGGCAGTCACCGAAGGCGTGAGTGTGGTTGAGGGCGCGGGCGACGTCGTAAAGCAGTCTGTGCCTTTTGCACCGCTTCCTACTGGGGATGAGGTTGCGGCATCGGACATCGCACCGTTTGCAGCGTTCGATGTAGAGACAGCGAACGAAGACACCGGCTCGATTATTCAGCTTGGCGTTGCGGTCGTGCGTGGCGGGAAGGTGACGGAGCGTTATTCCTGGATGTGCCGTCCGCCAAAGGGGCTGGAGTATTTTGATGAAGCCAATGTCGCGATTCATGGCATCACGGCGGCGGATGTGGCCCGTGAGCCGTCATTTCCGGAGCAGCTGGCGAAGTTTATTGACGTCGTTGGGGATTTGGACGTAGTTGCTCACAATGCGCGGTTTGATTTCACTGCCCTGTCGCGGGCGTGCCGGGCGGAAGGCATTCCAGCACCGAAGTTGAATTTTGCGTGTACTTATATGTGGGCTCGGCAGATGCAGTTGGGGCTGCCCAATTTGAAGCTGCCGACATTGGCGGAGGCCGCGGGGGCGTCGCTGGAGAATCATCATGATGCGACGGCAGATGCGGTCGCATGTGCTGAGGTAGCGCTGTGGTTGATGGAGCAGCAGCGCGCAACATCGGTGGCTGATTTGAGCCAGAAGGTCTCGCTGAGCTTGGGCCAGATTGGCAGTGGACGAGTGCGGATGGTGCGCTATGACCCGGCTGGTGTCGCCAGCACTGGCGCCGGGACCAACGCGGGAACTGGTACTGGTGCTGGTGCGCAGTCCGGCAGTTCCGCGCCGTCACGTCGGCCGCGTCGCAATGCGAAGTGGGATGCGGCCAAGACACCGGACACCATTCCAGACCCGAATCCGGACGCGGATCCAAGCGGCCTGCTGTACCAGCAGCGGGTGACGCTGACCGGCGATTTTGCCCCGTATGACAAGGGCTTTCTGTGGGATAAGATCGCCTTTGCAGGTGCGAATATCAATAAGGGTGTCACGAAGAAGACGACAATTTTGGTCGCCGGTCCGTGGGATTCGGTGACGTCGAAGGAGAAGAGGGCTCGACAGCTGCAGGCCGAAGGCCAGGAAATCCAGATTTGGACTGAGAAGGAGCTCTTCACCGCACTCGGGCTGAATCCGGAAGAGGATGGCGCGTCCGAAGCAGGAGACACTGCGGAAGGGACACCTAGCGCCAGCGCCGGAAACAACTCCAGTGAGTCGGTTCCGTTGTTCGGTTCTACTTCCCTGCCCGGCGATGACGGAATGCCACCCTTCTAGGCCACGTTCACGAGAAGAAATTCGCATTCGGACGGCAGGCGCAGACTCTGGGGCTAGCTGCTGCCACAGCGGTCAGGCAGCAGCTTTTCCTGGTGGGCGGTATAAAGGGGAACATGAGTCGCCGACCAATTACGTCCACCTACCGTCTCCAACTCCGTGGCCCCAAGGCCGACCCAAACGGGCGCGCTTTCACGTTCGCTGACGCGGCTGAACAGGTCGGCTACTTGGCAGACCTCGGAATTTCACACCTGTATCTGTCGCCTATCCTCACCGCCGTACCGGAGTCTAACCATGGCTACGATGTCATCGATCCGACGACGGTGAACCCGGAGCTCGGCGGCATGGAAGAGCTGCAGAAGCTCGCGCAGGTGGCGCACAAGGCCGGTCTGGGCATCATTATCGACCTGGTACCGAACCACCTCGGTGTTGAGGAGCCCAAGCTCAATGCCTGGTGGTGGGACGTTCTGACCTATGGCAAGGATTCTCAGTTCGAGCCATACTTCGACATCGACTGGCACGAGGACAACGGTGCCAACGGCAAGATGGGGTTGCCGATTCTGGGCTCCCCGGAGGATATCGACAAGCTGGAGCTCGACACGTCTGGTGACGAGCCACTTCTGCGTTACTACGACAATGCATTCCCGGTGCGCCCCGGCACCGAGGACGGCACCCCGCAGGAAGTACATGATCGCCAGGCCTATCGCCTGATGTACTGGAAGGACGGGGTCATTGGCTACCGTCGATTCTTCAGCGTCAACGGTCTGGCCGGCATCCGCCAGGAAAACCCGGTGGTATTCGAGCACACACACCGCATCATCCGCGAGCTGCTAGCTGCGGACATCATTGACGGTGTCCGCATTGACCACCCAGATGGCCTCAGCAACCCATTCGGATACCTCAGCGAGCTGCGCCGTCTACTCGGCGATGACAAGTGGCTGGTTATCGAGAAGATTCTGGGTGCCGAAGAGCCACTGGATCCGAGGCTCCAGGTTGACGGCACCACGGGTTACGACGCCCTGCGTGAGTTCGACAATGTCTTCGTCAACCGCGACTCCCGAGACGCCATGAGCATGTTGGCTCTGCAGCAGTCCGGTTCAACCTGGGACAAGACTGCCGTGCAGGCAACTGCGCAGGCTCTCAAGCACGATGTCGCTGCTCACGAGTTGGCTGCAGAAGTCCGTCGTCTAGCACGTGCCCTGCGCCGCGATAACTGGTCTATCAGCGGTACCAGCGTCAGCGATGAGGTACTTATCGACACCATCTGCAAGCTGGTCGCTGCCATGCCTGTCTACCGTTCGGACTATGTCTCCCTGTCGCGAGTGGCTTCCACGGTCATTGGTGAGATGGCAGCGCGTTTCCCCTCGCGTGTCTTTGCTCTCGACCTCATTTCGGCAGGTTTGGTAGCCGGTGGTGAGGCCGCCACGCGGTTCGCGCAGGTCTGTGGTGCGGTCATGGCAAAGGGTGTTGAAGACACGACCTTCTACCGCGCCTGCCGCCTGATCAGCCTGAACGAAGTCGGCGGTGATCTCGGTCGCTACGGCATGTCGGCGGCGGAGTTCCACCTGTTGCAGTCGGAACGTGCTCGCCTCTGGCCACGAACCATGACCACGCTGTCCACGCACGACACCAAGCGCGGCGAAGATGTCCGAGCCCGCATCCTCCAGCTCTCCGATGTCTCCGGCGACTGGGCTGAAAATGTCCGCAACTGGATGGCCATCACCCCCGCCCCTGACGATGCCACCGGCTACTTCCTGCTGCAGAACATCATCGGAGTCTGGCCGACCGACGGCGTAATTACCGATGAACTGCGTGAACGCCTCCACGACTACGCCATTAAGGCCATCCGCGAGGCAGATGTGCACACCTCCTGGACGGAGCCGGTCGAGGAGTTCGAACTCGGCATTCGCAGCTGGATCGACGCGCTTCTCGACGGCCCCCTGACCGACTCCATCACAGAGTTCGTCCGCTCCATTGCGCCAGCTGCCCTGACCACGTCACTGTCGCGCAAACTCCTCCAGCTTGTCGGCCCCGGCATCCCCGATACCTACCAGGGGACGGAGTTCACAGAGGACTCCCTGGTTGATCCTGACAACCGCCGGTTCGTCGACTACGATGCGCGCGTCGCGGCGCTGGATAAGGTTGCTCGCGATGAGGTCACGTCGGTAACTAAGAGTCCAGAGCACCCAGCTGAGCTGCCGGAGGACTTTACGGATGCCGATGCGGACGTCGCAAAGCTGATGGTGACTCACCACGGAGTGAAGCTGCGTGCGGAACGCCCGGAGTCCTTCGTCGGCGGCGCCTACCAGCCAGTATTCGCCGTGGGTGTCGGCGAGCGTCATTTGGTCGGTGCAGCACGTGGACCGAAGGGCGAGCCGGAAGATGTTATCGCGCTGGTGACGCGGCGTCCGCTGGGGCTGCAACGCGAAGGCGGTTGGGGCGACACTACAGTGACACTTCCCAAGGGATTCTGGACCGACCGTTTCACCGGCCATACTTGGTCAGGCACCATCGCCGTGGCTTCTCTGTTCAGCTCCTTCCCAGTAGCACTGCTGGTACGCGAGGACGATGACGACTAAGCGCATGAAGGATTCGCTTCCCGACGATTCCCGCGACCAAACCCGCAAGGCTCAGTTGGCGGAGGATCGAGAGGTTACACGTGCGCTGCAGTCGAAGTACGACTCGTGGGCAACTCGGCACCCCACCGCCGCGCAGGACTTTGTCGATGCGATTAAAGAGATTCTCTCCGATGCCGGTTTGGCCTTTGACAATGTCACGGCGCGGGTGAAGTCTTTCCGCTCATTGCGGCAGAAGGCCCTGCGTCGTGAAGCGGATGGCAGCTACGTCTACCCTGACCCGTGGCACGATATCCACGACATCATCGGTGTGCGTGTAACCACGTACCATTCGACGGAGATTCCCGCGATCATGGATGCGCTGGGAGATTCGCTGACTGTGCTGCGTAGGATTGACAAAACCGCGGAGACACGAATCAGCGGCCGGTTGGGATACGGCTCCCAGCACTTGATCTGCAAGGTGTCGACGGCGGCGCCGTCAGAGCTAGCTCCATATGCGGATATGCAGTTTGAGGTGCAACTGCGCACTGTGCTGCAGCATGCGTGGGCGGAATTTGAGCACGATATTCGCTATAAGGCCCCTGAGGGAGCGACAGACCCGCGGATTGATCGAGCTTTTGCGCTGGCCGCTGGCCTTATTGAGCTCGCGGATCAGCAGTTCGACCAAGTCGTTGCCGTGCTGGAGGAATCCACGCCGGACGATTCCGCGCAGGGAGAGGGCAAACAGCCCTCAGCTCCGGCAAAGACCACAGCCGATGACATTGTGGTGACTGAGGAAACCCTACCCGGCGTGCTGACGATGCTGCTTCCCGATGCGCCCCGATCGAAATCAGAACATTACGGCTGGGCAGAAGAACTGCTGGAACGCAATGGCATCCGCACTGTCGGGCAGCTGCGAGAGCTACTTAATCCGCAGCGCCTCAGCGCCGTAAGCAAGGCCATGAAGTACCGCTTTAACCCAGGCCATGTGCGTGTTATTGATGACCTACTACTAGCGGCTCGCGGTGAAAAGCACATCAAGGCCACTGCGGATACCAGCCATAACCCGAAGCGTCGACCAGCCCGTTTGCGCGCACGGTTGCAGCAACTAGCGGAGGCCGGGATGCCTATGAGCGACGTCCCCGAAGACGATCGAGCTGACGGCGATCGCGCTTCGTAGGCCGCCCGGCACCGCGGTCGCGCGTCGGCATCGATGCGAGAATCTCCCTCGGAGGCGGTGGCGGAGAGTGGTCGATATAGCACTGCCTGGCCACCGGAGCTCCGACCCGCTTCTTCACCGTCTTGGTGACCTCAACAATGTGTTCGCGGTGGTTTGCCCACAGTCGCACTCTGTCCCCTGGGACGACTAGAACTGAGGGTTTCACGGCTTCGCCGTTGACTTTGACGTGGCCGCCACGGCACGCATCTGCGGCCAATGAGCGAGTTTTCAGCAACCTGACCGCCCAAATCCAGGCATCAATACGCACTGGCTCGGTAGACAATTGCTGCTGAGCAGGCATTTACTGCGGATCCTTGTAGTTCACAATCCGCTGAACCTTTTGCCAATTGAGAAAACCACCGACCAGGCCGACTACTGCCAGGATGAGGAATAGAGACATGCTTCCGGCTAGAAGTCCGAGCACTGCACCGCCGACGACACCACTGCCTGCCCATACAACGGCATTGCGGGAGTACTTTCGCACCGCGTTCTTGCGGAGCTCAATGGGGTTCTGAGGTTGGGGCTGAAGATAGCTCATGGAGTACATATTAGAGCGTTCTGGTCGCCCTGACGCATCGCATAGGTCGATAGGGCGTACAATTCGGGAAAAATTTCTACAGCTATAGCAAACCTGCTAGATATTCCTATTTGGGTAGGTAATTAACACAATGGCGTAGGTTGATTGCTAGTGTTAGTCCTATGACAGAAACTGTCCGCCCCCGCCACCGCATGGTCGACCGCGTTGCGGCGATCCTCGAACTCGTTGCGCGCTCTAACGAAGGTCTAACCCTCACTGACATCGCCCACACGCTGAACTATCCGCTCAGTACCACGCAGGGCCTTGTCAACGGTCTGACTGTGACAGGTTACCTTGACGAGTCCAACAAGCGTTACACGCTCGGCATGGCGCCGTTTCTGCTCAATGTCATGGCCGGTCGTCGCATGGTCAACGTTCCGACGGCTGAGCTCGAGGCGATTCACAACGAAACTGGCTTGATTACCGTGCTGGCACTGCCGGTTGGTGGCAAGCTTTTCTACCTCAAAACCGTCGGTGAATCCATGCGCTACCAGTACCTGACGGAGAACTTCCTGCCGCGCTCGCTGTTGCGCACCTCTGCAGGTTGGGTTTTGATGAGTCGGTTTGAAAAGCGCGAACTGTGGTCCTACCTGAACTCCGCGCGGCCGGAAGACCAGGTCTATGTGGATGATTTCCTCCGCCAGGCCGGGGAAATCGCAGAGACCGGCGTCTGTGCTGCCCCGGGTATTGCCGAAGGCGGTGGCGTTGACGGTGTCTCTATCGCAGTGGAGGAAGACGGTGCTACTGTCGCGGCAGTCTGCGTCTTCGGTCGGCCAGAAAAGATTGCGGAAAATAAGGACGAGCTGGTGGAAATTCTCAAGCGCCATCGCGGCGCACACAACGGCGAGGAATCCCCGAACCAGGGTTAGTGGCTGTTAAGCGCGCAGCTCCCACCAGATTTCGCCACCGTCCGTAGACGGCTCGCTAGCTCCCTTAGTCAGCGCCTGCATTTCGCCGTCAAGCTGGGCAATCCCATCGGCAGTCACCGCGATGGAAAACTCCACGTTCTGGCCCCACCGCGTTTCCACGATCTCATAACCACGAGCACGCAATTCCGCTTCGATGCGACCGGCATCTGCGGCGGAGACACTCACTACCCTCAAGGCTCTTTGCACGCGTCGCATGCGCGTGACTTTTTCTAGACACTCTAAGACCGAATCCGAATAGGCCCTCACAAGCCCACCCGTGCCTAATTTGATGCCGCCAAAATAGCGGATCACTACGGCGGTGACATTCGTCATTCCAGAGCCCTGGAGCACATCGAGCATCGGGCGCCCTGCCGTGCCACCAGGTTCACCGTCATCTGAGGATCGCTCCACCCGATTCCCTCCGACGACCTCATGAATGTATGCGCTGCAGTGGTGGCGAGCATCCGGGTACTCCGCCTTGGCCAAATTGATGACCTCTCGGGCGCTGTCTTCGTCGTCGGCACGCGCGATCCACGTAATGAAGCGAGATTTCTTAATCTCGATTTCATTCGTGACGATGTCACCGTCGGCGGGGACAATCAGCTCGATGTCACGCTGATTCTGCGTCGCTTCGGTCGAAGTGGATGGCTCGGTGGTCATAGTGTCCATTGTTGCCTATGGGCTTAGTGCACACCCAATCACCGCCGCTCGGTACTTTTCTCGACCTCACCTTTGACTCCCCTCGAATCCGCGGTGTTCGAAAACGTTTCCCTGTGCCCATCCGCTGACTGACCTACCATGGTGCCCATGAGCAACTACCGAGTCTGGGCCCCGTACGCTTCCGAAGTTCGTCTGCTGTTGGGCAATCCTGACGCGCCAGCGATTTTGGATATGCATCCCATCGCTGACGCGACCGATGACTACGGCGCCAACTCTGGTTGGTTTGAAGCTGATGTGGCTCGCACACCGGGGGATCGCTACGCATTTTCGCTGCGGGCACATGCGGGATACGGCGCGCCTGACGACGAATCGGGGGACCACTCCTCCCCCGCTGTCGGTGACTGGACAATACCGCTGCCAGATCCGCGTTCCCAGTCGCAGCCGGATGGTCCGCATGGTTTCTCCGAGGTCGTTGACCTGGGTGCCTATAAGTGGAAGGACTCGGCCTGGTCGGGCCGGATTCTGCCAGGAGGTCTGATTTATGAGCTGCATGTGGGCACCTTCAGCGATTCTGGTGATTTCGAAGGTTTGGTGGAACATCTAGACCATCTGATTGAGCTGGGGGTAACACATATTGAGCTGATGCCAGTGCAGCCTTTCGGTGGTGACCGTAATTGGGGCTATGACGGTGTGTCCTGGCACAGCGTGCACGAGGGCTACGGTGGCCCGCGGGGTCTACAGAAGCTGATTGATACGTGCCACCGAAAGGGTTTGGCTGTCATCTTGGATGTGGTCTTTAACCACTTTGGTCCAGACGGCAACTATGTGGGATTTTTCGGCCCCTACACCGCTGGTGGCTCGACGGGTTGGGGTGAGGTTGTCAATCTCACTGGCGACAACTCTGATGAGGTGCGTGCGTATATTTTGGATGCAGTGCGCCAATGGCTGGTGGATTACCACGTCGACGGTCTTCGTCTGGACGCAGTCCATGCCCTGCATGACGAGGGGGCATTCCACATTCTGGAGCAGATGCAGGTTGTCGCAGACACTGTCGCAGCCGAGACTGGTATTCCGCGTTCTTTGATTGCAGAGTCCGACCAGAATGATCCGCGTTTGGTCCGCCCGCGCGCTGCCGGCGGCTTTGGCCTCAACGCTCAGTGGGATGATGACGTCCACCATGCACTGCACACGCTAGTATCTGGCGAGGACCACGCCTACTACTCAGACTTTGGGTCGGTGGAAGCGCTAGCTAGTGCTTTGGAAACTGGCTTCTGGCATACGGGCACAATGTCGACGTTCCGTGGTCGCACTCATGGTCGTCTCTTCGACCTGTCTGTACAGCCCATGCATGCTTTCGTAACGTACACGACCACACATGATCAAACGGGTAACCGCGCTGTCGGTGACCGTCCGTCGATGAACCTCACCCCGGCGCAGCAGGTTTTAAAGGCAGCAGTTATCGCCTGCAGTCCTTTCACCCCGATGCTCTTCCAAGGTGAGGAATGGGGCGCCTCTACCCCGTTTGCTTTCTTCTGTTCCCATGAAGATCCGGAGCTGCAGCGGCTCACGCGCGAGGGACGCCTACGTGAGTTTGCCCGTGCCGGGTGGGATCCGAAGGAGGTATCCGACCCATCGGATCCAGAGACCTTCCACCACTCGAAGCTCAATTGGCAGGAGGTCTCGGAGGACTCGCACGCCACTATTCTGGCGGCCTACCGCGATCTCTTCGCGCTGCGGAAGTCCCACCCGTCGCTTCGCACTCCCTGGTCGGCATCTGTGGTGACTGAGTATGACGAGGACAATCGTTGCCTCGTCGTTGTGCGCAGCCAGGATGAGCGCGAAATGGGTGCCCGAAACTCGGATGCCTTTGAAACTGTCGCTTTGGTTGCGAATTTCTCCGACGCCGAAACCAGCGTCAGCCTGGATTCCGAGTTCGGTTCCGCCCACCTGCTACACACTTTTGAAGACGCAGCAGCCAGCATCGTCAATGACGAAGCTGCCGGTCCCGAAATCTCGCTTCCAGCGTGGGGCTACGCTGTCGTCTCGCTCAGCTAGTCAGCCGGACTTTCAGCCTCGGTGTCGGACTCTTCCTCATCCGCCGCACCCAACTCGGGTGCTGGCCACGGCAACTCGGTAACGTCACCGTGGAGGACGTGAGCCACCAACGCGTCTGCGATGAGAATATCGCTCATCACCAACGTCGGAACCAGGTCCGCCAGCTGAGCCCACATCGGAATCAGCTCACGGACAACGGCGACACTGGCATCAGAGTTCTCAGCCTGAGTACGAGCCAATACGCGGGCAGCCACTGCAATAAGCAGTGACGTTCCCGGCACCAGAGTCCAGTGCAGCGAAGGATCATCCGCATCGATGCCGTCGAGCTTGTGGAAGCGCACATTGACCGCCTTGCGCAGTCGTGGAGACGCCTTCGACACCGTCTTAAACAACACCCGAGAGGCGGCGGCAAGCTGGGTCATGACACCGGATTCCACAATCTCAGCACGATTGCGTACCACTTCATAGATTGCCGTGAAACGAGCGTCATCGTCGGTCAGCGGACCCGGGACCATGCGGTAAGGATCAAAGACCTGTGACAAAATAGCGCTGGCCTGTGCTTCAGGCAGCGAGGTAATCTGCACCGAGCTCTGGTCGATAGTAGCGGACTCCAGAGTGGTGTCCTGGCCGCTGGCAGCAATGTCCAGCAGTCCCTGGCCACCAGTTGTGCGCAGATAATCCAGCTGTCGAGAACGGTCCACGCTCTCATCAGTGAGATCCGCTAATGCTGCCAATGCACCGAGCCACGGCACACGGCGACGTCCTGGCACTGGCTTAGTAGCGCTGAAGTCTCCCAGCACGAGTCCGGAGGCGATAAACATACCCGGCTGATCGTCGAGCGCGATAACTGAACGGTTCAACGCTGCCAGTCCGGCGCGTGGTTCGGCACACAAGATCGCACCCAACCTAGGTGCGGCCAGCAGCGGATTCGCCTGCGCCATGTCGGTTGCACGACCAGCGCGCAAGGTCGCCAGTAGCGTCCACAAACGTGCGAGCTGATCCTGATTTAGCTCGCCCCACAGTTCCTGCGCGCGAGCAACGGAATCGGTGTCCTCGCCATCGAGGTCGATAGCCTCTGCATCATCGACATGATTCAGAATGGTCGACCCGGCCGCCGGCCACTGCGGGTGGCGTTCCTTTTCCACACCGAGAGTCACCTGCGCGACGAATGGGCCGAGGCCGCGGAGCTCGTCGGGAAGCTCGCATTCGCCCTCTACGACTTCCAAGGCGACGGGTTCGCGCCACGGCTGACCGGCGGCCCAGAGCCACAGGGTCATCGGCAAGTGCGAAACGTCGTCAGCGACATCAACCTCGATGATGTCGGTGGCTTCATCGTTGAAGGCAATCTGGCGGATGGCATCGCGGGAGGAAGCCTCCACCAGTGGTACAGACAGGCGCTTCCGTCCCGTCACACGTGTCCAGTCCAAACTGATGCGCAGAGCCTTCAGTAGGGAGATACGGTCTGCAAACTTGCCGAACTCCGCGTAGCCAGTATCGCCGAAACGCTTGATGGGGACGCGACAGATGTCGCGCTCACCGCTGGAAACTGCAACATGCGCATGGCGCAACTCGCCCGGGGCATTGACGACAATCTTGCCGAAGGCATCGACACGCTTCGGGCGGGTGACCAATGTAGTGGTGCGGCGGGCGACGGATTCGTCGGCAAGCGGAACCTCAAACTGCAGCGTGCCTGGCGTGACCTGCAACTGCAGCCATGCGCCCTCCTCGGTGGAAAGCTCGACGGTACCTGTGACTTCGTCCGCCCCGAGGCGCACGATAGCCGGCTCGGCGTCAAGCGGCTTGTCACCGGAAACAACGCGGATGTCAGCGGGGCTCAGCCCGTCGATGGTTGGGATGCGGAAGCCGTCTCCACCACCGCTGTAAGTAATCGTGAGGTCTGCCTGCTCCGCAATGGCGAAGTGCTTCTGGAAGCTGCGGCCACGCGGATTGACCAGACGAACCACGAACTCGCCGACCCACGGGTAATCGTCATCGGTAAGAATCTCAACCTCGCCACCCGCGGCGGGTACCTCGAGGTCATAGACCATGACGGAATCCGTGGTAAACGCACCATATCCACCAAAATCGGTGACGATAGCACGCCAGGACTCGTCCTTACCGGACAGCGTCGGCGGGAACACAGCGACCGGACCACCGGCGTAAACCGGGGTGCCGTAGGCAGACACCGTGCCGTCGAGACGCGCGTGAGGCATGGTCATTCGCGGTTGACGCTGCGGGGATGCCGACCGAACCTCGCCGGCCGCCCCGGACCGACGAACCTGAACTGCATGAACATCGCGGAGATCGATCTCAGCGACTTGCCACAGCTCCCAGTTAAATGGGCGCGGGTCCGATAGCAATGGCACCTCAGCGCCTGTGACGGGGTCAACGAGTGTGGCATCAACCGGGTAGACCACCGTAGCGGACGTCGAGTGTAGCGAGACCTTGTCTGTGACTGACTGACCGTCGGCACCGAAAATGAGAATCGGGTCCTCAGTGCTAATCGCGGGGACTCGCCAGTGCTTCTCATCGCCGATTTCCACCAGCACATCGCGCACCGGCTCATCGATGGTCACCACTGGACGCGGCAGCGAATCCTGCAGGCCCACCACCGGCGTCGTTGCTACCGTGCCGCCGAAGGTGACACGCCAGGTCCGTCCCGCCGGATCCAGCGGCGTCGGTAGCTGTACGCCAACGGTCTGCGTCAGCTCATCGAAGTACAGCTGCGGGCGGCCGGTCGTTGCCACCACGCCCACGGCTTCACGACGATTCGCAGTACCCGCCGGACGCATACGCAGCTCTTCACGCGCAGCGGCCACCAGCATGGGCGGCAGCCCCGCATCGAGCTGGCCGAGTTCTTCCCGGGCCTCCCAGTTGGCCGGATCGGCAGCGGTGGCAATGGCGTAGCCGAGGGTTGCTTTAAACAACTTGTGTGCCTGACGAGGTGCCGTCCTGGCCAACTGACGCAGCGCCAGCGGGTAGACACCATCTTCCGCCTCTGCGATTTCGGTCAGCAGCTCCTCGAGCAGCGGGTGAACCTTCGAGAGCGCCTGTACCAAGTCATTTGATGAAGGGTCGGATAGCTCCGCTACCCCGGCAAGGTCCTCGCAGCGCTCGATAATCAGTGGCATCACTGACAGCTGCACTCCCGCGTGCAGCAAAAGCACCTGCGCTGCCCGCTGCAGCGGATCCGCGTCGGCTTGGTTGCTGTCGACGTCGTTAGGCAAACCAGCTTTGGCCAGCATTGTCGGCACTGCGGCGGCGAGGTGCTTGATGAGCGCGCCGGTAGTGTCAGCGTCTGGATCCAGCTGCAGAGCGGCTGGCCAGTCCAGCCACATTTCGCTTGCCGACGCAACACGCGCGGCGCGTCCTACCAGCGAGGCAAGGGTGACCAGCGGGTGATTGTCAACGACACTTTTCGCAGCTTCAATATCAGCAGCAGTACCGCCCGCCAGATGATGGGCCAGGAGCGTTCCCAGGAAGCGGTCGATACGCTCAACCTCGTCCATCGCCAGCCCTGACCAGACAAACAGTGGCTCAACTTTGGCCTGTGTGGCGGATTCCAGCAGACCCGGAATCCGGGTGGCCAGGTCCTGCTCTGCGGCAGCCAGCCACATTTCGACAATCACGGTATTTTCCACTCGGACACCCTGGTCGACACTGCTTGCCCCAGTCATAGTGGGTGGACGCTCCCCTTCGCTACAAAGCTTGCTCGAAAAGATTCATTTAATTAACGGAGCTGGGAGGACTTCCTCGGAGGTTTCCCAGCTGGACCCAGCAAGTCTAGGTCAAAAAGTCATACTCTGGTGTGCCGGGTACCAGTCGGCGGCACTTCAGCGGCGAGGCATCCATGCGTGCCAGCAATTCCTCGAGGTCAGAGGCACGACGTAGCTCAATACCGACAAGAGCCGCGCCAGTTTCGCGGTTGTTGCGTTTGAGGTACTCGAACTGCGAGATGTCGTCATCCGGGCCGAGAACATCGCTGAGGAACATGCGGAGCTGGCCGGGCTTCTGCGGGAAGTTGACCAGGAAGTAGTGCTTGAGGCCGCGGTAGACCAGCGAGCGCTCCATGATCTCGGCATAGCGCAGCACGTCGTTATTACCGCCCGAGATGATGCAGACAACAACCTCGTCCGGTTCAAACTGCATCTGCTCCAGAGCTGCCACAGACAGCGCACCGGCCGGCTCAGCGATGATCCCTTCGTTCTGATAGAGATCCAGCTGCGCCTCACAGACCGCGCCCTCCGGCGCAATCATCGGATGAACGCGGTTGCGGTTGGCCTCCAGGATGTGCCATGGCAGGTCACCGAAACGGGCCACCGCGGCGCCATCGACGAACGGATCGGTGTGCCCCAGCGTAATCGGGCCATTGTTCTCCAGGGCTGCGCGCATGCAGGCCGCACCCGCAGGTTCCACACCCATGACCTGGGTGTTCGGCGACATATCCGACAGGTAAGAGGTGACACCGCTGAGCAGACCACCGCCACCGACCGGTACGCAGATGGTATCCAGAGTCAACCCCTGACCGGAGAGCTGCGCAATAATTTCAGCTGCGACAGTGCCTTGTCCGACGATGGTGTTGAAGGAGTCGAATGGCTCCACCATGGTGGCACCAGTGCGCTGTGCGTCAGCACGCGCCGCAGCGGCGGCCTCATCGAAGGAGTCCCCGACAACGACAATCTCAACGGCATCGCGGCCGTGGTAAGCGATACGGTCGCGCTTCTGCTTCGGCGTGGCATTGGGCACATAGATGCGCCCCTTAATACCCAGCTGGCGGCATGCGTAGGCCACGCCTTGAGCGTGGTTTCCTGCAGATGCCGCAACGACGCCTGCTGCTCGCTCTTCGTCGGTAACCTGAACCATGGCGTTGTAGGCACCGCGAATCTTGTACGAGCGCACGTCCTGGAGGTCTTCCCGCTTGAGGAATACCTTTGCACCGGTGATTTCGGAAAGACGTGGGCTGAACTGCAGCGGAGTGGCCGCAATAACCGAAGAAATTCGTGCCTGCGCAATCTGAATATCGGCCGCGTGAACAAGTCGGCGTTCGGTCTGGGAAGCAGGCACAGAATTCTCACTCATGAGCTATGACTCTACTCGGTCATACAACCGGTTGCGACAATCAGGGCCGCGATAAGCTACCCCAAAATGCTGGCCCCAATCGTCGCCTTCAGATCACCAATCAAGCTGGCGTCCCGGTCGACCCGCAAGTGCTCGCCGAGAACCAAAGTGGTGTGGGAATCGCCGTCGACAAGCTTGAGGTAAACGTCGGAGTCGCCTGGGTTGTCCAGCAGTACTGACTTCAGCTTGGCAATCATCTCCGGAGTGCACTGATCAGTGCGCATGGTCAGACGCAGCGGCGCCGAAGTGGAGCCATTGCGACCAAGGTCCGGCAGCTTCAGGTCATCACAGACCACACTCATGCGGTCATCGCGGTACTGAACGCGGGCACGAATAAGCACGATGGCGTCTTCAGCAATGCTGGTGGCAATCATCGCGTAGGTTCTCGCAAAAGCCATAACTTCCACGCGCGCGCCGTTGTGGTCCTCAATACCGATAATCGCCCAGGGCTGGCCGTTCTTATTCACGCGACGGTCAACGCTAGAGACAATGCCACCAATAGTGATTTCGGTGTTGTTAGCGACTTCCCCACCGACGACCGTGGTCAAAGCGGTATCGGTCTGCGCGGCCAGCGATTCTTCGAACCCATCGAGTGGATGACCGGAGACATAGAGGCCCAGCATTTCTCGTTCCAGGGTCAGCTCGTGCTTGCGATCCCACTTTTCATCCGGCACACGGATTTCAAAGATGCTCTCCGATCCGGTGTCCTCTTCCCCACCGAAGCCCGCAAACAGGTCGAACTGTCCCTTGTCTGCAGCCTTCTTGGTCGACAGCACCGAGTCAATGGCCTCTTCGTGAATGAGCGCAAGGCCCTTTCGTGGGTGCCCCAGCGAGTCGAAAGCGCCGGCCTTAATCAACGACTCGGTGATGCGCTTGTTACACGGCAGCGTCTCAATCTTGTCCAGGTAGTCCGAGAACGACGTGAACTTGCCCTTCTCCTCGCGCGTCTTCACAATCGACGCGACCACATCATGGCCGACGTTGCGGATAGCGCCAAGGCCGAAGCGAATATCCTCACCGACCGGCTCGAAGTCCATACCCGACTCATTGACATCCGGCGGCAGCACCTTAATGCCAAGGTGTCGACAGTCCGACAGATAAATAGCCAGCTTGTTCTTATCATCCGCCACCGAGGTCAACAGCGCCGCCATGTACTCAGCGGTGTAGTTGGCCTTCAGATACGCGGTCCAGTAGGACACCAGGCCGTAGCCCGCCGCGTGAGACTTGTTAAACGCGTACGAGGCGAAGGGCAGAATAATATCCCACAGCTTCTGGACAGCATCCTTAGAGAAACCATTTTCCAACATGCCGCCTTCGAAGTTCACGAACTCCTTGGCCAGCACCTCGGGCTTCTTCTTACCCATGGCCTTACGGAAACCATCTGCTTGGCCCGCGGTGTAATTCGCCAGCTTCTGCGAGATCTTCATGATCTGCTCCTGGTACACGATCAGGCCGTGTGTTTCTTCCAGGATTTCTTTCAGCTGCTCATCCAGTTCCGCGTGGATGGCGTTATAAGGCTTGCGACCATTCTTAATATCCGCGTAGTCAAAGTGCGCGTTCACACCCATCGGCCCCGGACGGTACAGCGCCAGCGATGCCACGATGTCGTCGAAGCCCGTTGGCTGCATGCGTTTGAGCAGCTCACGCATTCCGCCACCATCGAGCTGGAACACACCGAGGGTGTCACCGCGCGACAGCAGCTCATAGACCTTCGGATCATCGGTCTGAAGGTCATCGAGCAGAACTGTCTCGCCTCGGTTGGACTTGATGTGCTCAATACAGTCACCGATAACCGTCAGGTTTCGAAGACCCAGGAAGTCCATCTTCAACAGACCGATGGCCTCACACGCCGGATAGTCCCAGCCAGTGATAATCGCGCCGTCAGCCTGTCGCTTCCACATCGGGATGTGATCCAAGAGTGGCACCGACGCCATCACCACGGCACAGGCGTGCACGCCGGTCTGCCTAACGACGCCCTCGAGACCACGAGCCGTCTCGTAAATTCGAGCCACATCCGGGTCGGTTTCAATAAGCTGACGAACCTCGGCGGCCTCGCCGTAGCGTGGGTGCTCCGGGTCGACGATGCCGCTCAGCGGAATGTCCTTAGCCATAATCGCAGGTGGCAGCGCCTTAGTAATGCGGTCTGCAATCTGGTAACCCGGCTGACCGAACTGCACACGCGCCGAGTCCTTCAGAGCCTGCTTGGTCTTCACCGTACCGAAGGTGACCACCTGCGCCACCTTGTCTTCGCCCCAGCGATCGGCGGCGTAGCGAATCATTTCATCGCGGCGGCGGTCATCGAAGTCGATATCGATATCCGGCGCGGACGGGCGCTCTGGGTTCAGGAATCGCTCGAAGAGAAGACCGTGCTCAATCGGGTCGATATTGGTGATCCACGTCGCGTATGCAACCAAAGAACCGGCAGCGGAACCACGCCCCGGACCGACCTTGATGCCCACCTCACGGGCATGGCGGATCAACTCCGCCACGATAAGGAAGTACGACGGGTAGCCCTTACCGTCAATCACCTCAATTTCGTACTCCGCGCGCCGGATGTACTCCTCCGGTACCTCGCGCCCTTCAAAGCGCTTGCGCAGCCCCTCCATCACGTTGTGATGCAGCCATGTCGTCGGCGTCTCCCCTTCCGGAACGTCCGCCTTCGGCATGCGATCGTGCGGGTGCTCCTCCCACAGCTCGTCGTAGTCCTCGACGCGCTCTGCGATGAGCAGCGTGTTATCGCAGGCACCCGGGACTAGGTGATCCCAGGTCGCGCGCATTTCTTCGGCGGACTTAATAAAGTAGCCGTCACCGTCGAACTTAAAACGGTCCGGGTCATTGAGCGTCTTACCCGTCTGCACACAGAGCATAGCCTCGTGAGCCTTGGCCTGGTCACGGGTGACATAGTGGCAGTCATTCGTAACCAGCGGCGGCAGGTTCAGCTTCCGGCCAATCTCCAGTAGCTCACTGCGCACACGGGTCTCAATATCCAGCCCGTGATCCATCAGCTCAAGGAAGTAGTTTTCCTTGCCGTAGATGTCCTGCCACATCCCGGCGGCCTGCAGAGCCTCGTCGAACTGCCCCAGACGCAGACGCGTCTGCACATCACCCGACGGGCAACCAGTGGTCGCGATAATGCCCTCGGCGCGTTCTGCCACCAACTCGGCATCCATACGCGGGTACTTACTAATTTGTCCCTCATACGATGCCATCGACGACAGGTAGAACAGGTTCCGCAGACCCTGCGCATTCGCAGCCAACATGGTCTGGTGCAAGTAGGAACCGCGACCCGAGACGTCGTCTCGACGCTGATGCGGTTCACCCCACTGAATGCGCTTTTTATTAAAACGGCTCTCCGGCGCCATATATGCCTCAATGCCGATGATTGGCTTGATGCCCTTGGACTTCATCTGCCGATAGAACGCATTCGAGCCAAACATATTGCCGTGGTCGGTGACACCGACCGCAGGCATTCCCTGTCGCGCAACCTCGTCGGCGAGCAAATCAATCTTCGCCATACCGTCGAGCATGGAGTACTCGGTGTGATTGTGGAGGTGCACGAAGGAGGAGTTAGCCATGAGTCCAGATTGTAGACAATCCCCCGGACTGAACAAGATTCCTTCGAACACCCAAAATGAAGCAGCCCCTTATGCCTGCACAGTTATAGCTAAAGACGTGTGCAACATCACTCTTACTTTTCCTTTACTTTTCAAAACCAGTTAACAATACTCGACACCACGGTTCGTGAGGAAGTTCTCATGTTTTCCTCGCGGCCACAAAGAAACGCACTGCCCTCGAGCAAAGAACCAAAGGAGCAATACAGTGTTCGCACCACTTTCCGATGGCCACTTCACCTACTTCCCCAAGCCCGAGCTTGACGAGGTTCTTGCAACCATCGACCGCCGCCCAGTTGCCGCCGGCTACCTCATCGATGGCGATGTCATCACCTCCAACATGGATGCCGCCCGCTACAGCTGGCTGGTCTAAAAGGGCGCAGACCTGGAAAATTCTGACTTTCTTTTCAAAATCAAAGACAGTACAGGTTTTCAATGATTACGTTTTAGGGCATGAAACTTTCTCGAGCTTCTGCCCCGGAGTCCTCGGACACATCCCGCCCGGCTCCGACATCGATGTCTCACCTGCCTGAAGCGCTGCCGCCGCAGACGCCCCAGACAGCCCGCCCGCCACTAGCTACCGACACGCTGCTTAACTGCACTTCCCTTCCTGCAGTCGTCGTCGACCTCGCGGCGGTCGAAGCCAATGCCCGCGATATGCTCCGCCGTGCAAACGGGATGCCTATCCGCGTGGCCTCGAAATCGATTCGCATTCCACAGCTTATTTCGCACGTCCTGGCCTTCCCCGGTTTCCAGGGCGTGCTGGCATATTCACTGGCAGAGGCGCTGTACCTATTCCGAGAAGGCATTAGCGACGACATCGTCGTCGCCTACCCAACTCTTGACGCCCGCGCTATCTCAGAGCTTGCCGACGATGATGCAGCGCGTGCCGCCATCTGCGTCATGGTTGACCGTCCCGAGCATCTGGAGGCGCTGGCGTCGTCGGCAAGCGAAAATGCGCCAATCCGCGTGTGCATGGACGTCGACGCATCCTTTCGTCCCCTCCCCGGCGTGCATATCGGTACGCTGCGCTCAAGCCTGTTCTCGCCGAAGCAGGCAGCGGCGTTTGCCAAGCAGATCATTGCCCACCCGGAGCTGCAGCTGGCCGGAATCATGATGTATGAGGGACACATTGCCGGAGTGGGCGATGCCGGAAACTCCCTGCGTGCGCGCGCAATTCGAGTGATGCAGGCCGTCTCAAAGAAGGAATTGGCAAAGCGCCGCGCGAAGGTTGTCGCTGCAGTCGAGAAAGTGGCGGGGCCGCTGGAGTTTGTCAACGGTGGTGGCACGGGGTCGCTGGAGTCGACGTGCGCCGAGGCCGCAGTCACCGAGGCAGCGGCGGGGTCGGGGTTCCTGGCACCAACCCTCTTCGATAACTATCGCGCATTCAATCTGCGCCCGGCGTCCTGGTTTGTGTTGCCGGCGACGCGACGCCCTAAGAAGGGCGTGGTCACGGTGTCCGGCGGTGGTCGAATTGCCTCTGGACCGGCGGGAGCTGACCGGCTGCCAACCCCCTGGTACCCCACTGGCCTGCGCTACGCGGCAGAGGAAGGACCAGGTGAGGTGCAGACTCCGCTGCTCGGCAAGACCGCCGACGCAATTTCGCTGGGAGATCCCGTGTGGTTCCGCCACGCCAAGGCCGGCGAAATAGCCGAGCACACACAAGAAGTCATTGCAGTTCGAGATGGCGCCATCATCGCCCACTGGCCCACGTACCGAGGAAAGGGATTGATCTTCACATGAGCAATTCACGCAACAACGCCCGCTTCACAGTCTCTACAGTTGAGTCCCGCGTACCACGCGTACGTCGGCGTGCGCAGGCAAAAGCCGTCGCCAACTCTCATTGGAGCAATTGGGCGCACACGCAATCGTGCACCCCGTCCTACACTCATCAGCCGCACGATGATGAGGGCGTTATCTCGGTAATTAAAGCGGCGAAGACCGAAGGAACTACGGTGCGCCCGCTAGGGGCCGGTCATTCTTTTACTTCCGTGGCCACCACCGATGGGCACCGCATTCAACTCGACCGCTGCTCTGGTCTGGTCGAACTCGACGCCGCCAACCAGACCGCCACGCTGCGTGCCGGCACTCGCCTGCGCGACACTCCAGGTATTCTGCGCCCGCTCGGTTGGGCACTTCCCAACCAGGGCGATGTCGATCCGCAGTCGCTGGCCGGTGCTATCTCTACTGGCACACACGGCACCGGGCTTGGATTCACCGGCTTCGCAGGCACCGTGAAAGGATTCAAGATTGTCACCGCGGATGGCGTCGTCAGGCACTGCCATCCGGACGCTGAGGGAATCGACGGCGAGCTCTACCGCCTCGGACGGCTGGGACTGGGTGTCTTCGGCGTGCTTACGGAGGTCACGATGTCCGTCGTGCCAGCGTTTGATCTGCACGCCGACGAGCACCGCGAAGAGTTTGATTCCCTGCGCAAGAGTTTCGCCGAGCGCTGCAAAGAAGCTGACCACCTGGAGTTTTTCTGGTTCCCGGGACAGCGCGAGACGCTGGTCAAGCACAATACTCGCATTGAACCGCAGCGCCACCGCCGCCCGAGCCGCAATAGCCTGAAGCAGCGCCTGGGCAGCGCGCGTACGTATCTTAACGACGAAGTCGTCAACAACATGGGACTCTTGGCGTGCTGCGAGATTGCTAAGGCCATTCCCGCTACGACCGATACCATCAACCGGATTGCCACCAACACCGTGCCAGAGCGCAGCTACTCCAATGAGGCGCACAAGGTCTTTGTCTCGCCGCGCCGAGTGCGTTTCTCCGAGATGGAGTACTCCGTCCCGCTCGAGGCCGCTTCCGATGTCCTCGGGGAAATCCGCGACGCGATTGCCCGCAAGAGGATGAAAGTCTCCTTCCCCATCGAGGTGCGCTCCGCGAAAGCCGATGATGTGGCCCTGTCCACTGCGTACGGTCGCGACAGTGCCTACATCGCCATCCACCGCTACTGGAAGGAAAATTACCGAGAGTACTTCAACCTCATCGAGCCGATTTTCAAGGCCCACGAAGGTCGCCCGCACTGGGGCAAATTGCACACGCTTCGCGCGGAGGATTTCGCGGAACGTTATCCGCTGTTCGGCGAGGTCCAGGCACTACGGGAAAAGGTCGACCCGCAGGGAATCTTCCTCAACGAGCACCTGCGCGAACTTTTCTGCTAATTATCTGCCGGCTTTACGACGTCCCGGGTAACCGCCCCATCCGTCTGGTCGGCGGCATCGTCGGAAACCGCGGCCGGTTCAACACCGGCCTTGTGGAGTTCCCGGCGTACCCGACGCTGCCGGCGCATCTTCAGGATGAGGTCGCAGATGAACAGCGCGACGGCACCCCAGATGATGAAGAATCCGATCCAGCGCTCCGGTTCGAGCTGCTCGCCCAGCACAGTGACTGCCAGGGTGATTTGGAGAACTGGAGTCAGGTACTGCATCAGGCCCAAGGTGGCCAGCGGCAGGCGTTTGGCACCTTCGCCGAAGAGAAGCAACGGAATGGCGGTAGCAACACCGGCGCTCATCATGAGCAGCACGTGACCAGTTCCTTCGGAGGTAAAGGTGCTCTGTCCGTTGTAGGTCAACCAGAGGATGTATGCCAGCGCAATCGGTGTGATTACGGCGGACTCGGCCGTCAGCGAAGCTGCGGAGGAAAGCGATACCCGCTTCTTCATTAGTCCGTAAAAACCGAAACTGAACGCCAGCGCCAGCGCACCCAACGGCGGATGTCCCACACCAATTGTGAGAACAATGACCGCAATGGTTGCCAGGATGACACTGCCGAGCTGCAACCGCGAGATGCTTTCACGGAAGAAAATCATCGCCAACAAAACGCTGACCAGCGGGTTGATGAAGTAGCCGAGCGCAGCCTCCGCCACCTGCCCATTGTTGACCAGGTAGACGTACACACCCCAGTTGACGGAGATCAACAGTGCGGCAATAAAAATAGTGCCCCAGGTCTTGGCACTCGCGGCCTTCAGCTCTGGCCATGCGCGCATGAAGCTGAGGGCAATAACCATAAAGACAAGGGTCCAGACGAATCGGTGCGCCAAAATCTCTACGGCCCCTGCTGGTTCCAGCAAGGGGAAATAGAGCGGAAACAGCGCCCACAAAAGGTACGCACCGAATGCCTGAATCACTGTTGACTGACTCCTTTTCGTTCTTGTTGAAACTGACTGCGTACTGGCAGCAGAGTTCTAGCCGCTTCATCCTAGTCGTTTGGACTTGGCCGCTTAGTCCTGGCTTCTATTAGGTCTGGCCGCTTAGTTCTGGCTCAGCCCCGGCGCAAAGAGCGGATCTTTATCCGTGAAGCCGGAACTCAGCACCGGGCGAATACCAAAACGGCCACGCGCCGCATCTGACGGCAGCGCCTCGACAGCTTTCACATCGGGCATTTTCTTGACATCCATCAACGATTCAGCGTCACCATAGACCAGTAACCCGTTGAAGCCGAGCCGTTCGTCGTCAATCGCGACGTCTGCGTAAGCAGCCGCTAACTCCAGCTGATCTTGCAGCAGCTTTTCTTCGCTCGCTGTTTTACTCGGCTGCGGCAAATACCGGGTGCTCACACCGCCGATGATTGCAGTCGATACTCGCAGAGAGGGTTCTTTTTCATAGACCTGTGCCGCTTCTTGCGCATCGAGCAGCCGGTCAAAAGTCACCATCGCCCAGAACTTCGGGTCCTCCACGACTGGCTGGCCGGTCTTTAGCCGGTAGTCCTCTTTCTTCATATTCGCGAGGGACTCGTCGGCACGCTCTACGTACTGCTCGGTTGCTTCCCACGGGTCCGGGCCGAGCGCATCGCCGTTGAGATTTTGCGGCTTGCTTACCCGATCGGAGGTCGAAGCGACTGCTAAAACAATCACCAATACGACAACACAGAAACCAGAGATCAGTGCCATCACTGGCGAAATACTGCCGTCACCAGTGCTTTTCGCACGAGTTTCACGGCGTGGTGGGTTCTTGGATCCCGATGGGGTCTGCGTCATGCGCTCTGCCTCAAAACTTCCAATGCGTGGTTCAAATCATCTGGGTATGGACATTCGATTTCCATCCAGCGCCCATCTGCCGGATGGTGGAAACCAAGCGAGACCGCGTGAAGCCACTGGCGGTTGAGCCCCAGCCGCTTGGCCAATGCCGGATCGGAACCGTACATGGGATCGCCGCAGCATGGGTGATTCAGCGCAGAGAAGTGCACGCGAATCTGGTGCGTGCGCCCAGTCTCTAGATTCACCTTCAGCAGCGTTGCTGGGGCGAAGGCCTCAAGCGTTTCGTAGTGCGTCACAGCATGCTTGCCATCCTGGCGGACGGCAAAACGCCAACCCGCCGAAGGATGACGGCCAATCGGCGCATCAATTGTCCCCGACAGCGGATCCGGATGCCCCTGAACCAGAGCGTGATAGGTCTTGGACACCTCACGGTTTTTGAACGCCCGCTTGAGCACGGAGTATCCCCGTTCGGAGCAGGCGACAACCATCACGCCAGAGGTGCCAACATCGAGGCGATGCACGATGCCTTTTCGCTCGGGCGGACCGGAGGTAGAAATGCGGAAACCAGCAGCCGCCAGTCCACCGATAACCGTTGGGCCTTCCCAACCGACCGACGGATGTGCGGCCACACCGACAGGCTTGTGAACAGCCACCAAATCGGAGTCGTGGTAGAGCACGTCCATGCCCTCGACGAGTTCCTCTTTGGGAACCAATGGCTTTTCCACCGGCGGCAACAACACAGAGAGGAAAGCGTTTTCTTCCAATCGGTCGGACTTGCCAACGCTCACGCCATCGACCGTGATGTCCCCAGCCGCTGCCAAATCAGCCACCGCTGTGCGCGAGAGTCCCAGCAACTTAGCCACACCGGCGTCTACCCGCATACCGGCCAAGCCCGGTGGAACGGGCATCTGCCGGGTTTCTCGGTCGGGCTGGTGCGCTCCCCCGAGTGCTGCACCGGTATTTACTGCATTGTCGTTCACTGCTGTCCTCCCTCCGCCGACTGCATCTGATCCGTCTGGGAAGATTTCTTCTCCGCTGTAATCTGATCAGCGAAGAGATCCGGCTCCTTAGAAAAAACCATCCAGATAACGAGGATAATAACGCCCACTGTAATCGCGGAGTCCGCGATATTAAATACGGCAAAACCCTTAACCGACAGGAAATCGACGACGTGGCCGACGTAGAAACCGGGTTCCCGAAACAGCCTATCGATGAGGTTGCCCAGCGCACCACCAGCAATAAGCCCCGCCGCAGTCGCCGATATAGGACTGCGCAACCAATGGGAAAAGCACATCACAGCCAGGATGTAAACCAGCTGCAACGTAGTAAAAACCCAGGTGGCGTTCGTGCCAAAGGAAAAGGCTGCACCGGGGTTAAAAACGAGCCGCAACTCGAAGAGATCGCCAATGACCTGCACCGCAGGACGGCCATCGAGAGTCTTCAAAGCGATAATCTTGGTCAGCTGATCGATAATCGCAACTGACACAATAACCGCAGCGAGAATCCCCCGCCGCGGGAAATATGTCCTCGTTTCCTTCTTAGTCACTGTCCCATAATGGCCTAACAAACCCATATTCAGCCAACTGACACCGCCCGGGTGGTTCATATCCACCACGAAACCGGTACGCTAACCGGTGTGACTCGACGTTTCCAATCTCAGTTTGTTCCGGCCTCCTCTGCTTTACGACGTGCAGGAGGCACCACCTCCTCGTGGTTCCGTCGACCTAGCCGCAGCGACCAGCCTGGTCACACCAAGCGTGGCCTGCTGGCGAGGGTCGGCACCGCTGTTGTTGCCGCTACCACTGTGGTGTCATTGGCCGCGTGCTCGTCGGAAAGCTCGGTGGAAACGCAACCCGTGGACGTTGCACAACCCAAGGTCGAATTGACCAGTGCTGGTAGCGGTGAGCTGGCGAGCGTGCGCTGGAAGGACGACGGTGCAGAGCAGGAGTCGACCGTGGCGGTGACGCAGGGCTTCGCGCAGCGTGGCGGAAACGCCGATAGCGACCAGACGTTCCCGGACACCCGCCTGGAAATCCCCCTGACCAGCACTGTTACCAGCGATAACGATACTCGTGTGGTGACGTCAGAGGTGGGTAAACCCCACGGCTCCAACGATGAGCTGAATGAGGATATCGCTACCGCACGGGGCTTTATCTCTGATTGGTCAACAACGGCCACAGGTGAGGTTAAGGAACTCAAGCTGGGAGCGCCGGAGAAGGCGACCGACACCGCTCGCGCTGGTGTGGAGATGGCGCTGCAGCAGCTGCATTCCGTACCTATCGTCTTCCCTTCCGAGGACATCGGAAAGGATGCGACCTGGACGGTCGAAAGCGAGGTCGAAGGCCAGACCACGATGACGCAGAAGGTGACCTATACCCTGCTCAGCCGTGCGGGCGACATTGTTAATTTGAAGGTCGATGTCAAGCAGGTGCCGACCGTCACGGAGTTGGACACTGGTGGCGAGGGTGCGCTGAAGGTTGTCGAGGCCACGACTGACATGCTTGCCGACCGCGTCACCATCGACCTGACTAAGCCCCTTCCGATGAAGGGCAACATCGACTTTGTGACCTCCGTGACCTACGGCGACGGCAACTCCGATGTGCGCATCACTCAGCAGACGCACCGCGGGCTGGAGTTTAAGGACGGCAGCGGGTCGAAGAAGTAGCCCAGAAGAAATAGCTCTGGCCAGCGCAAGGTTAGAAGACGAGAAAGTGTCTAGGTTTATGTCACTTTTCTTCCCAAAAAATGGGCGGAACTGTCATAAACCTAGACACTTTCTTTTGTCTGCCCAGTGCACCCGACCGGGCTAGGCTGTGATGCCTGGGCCAACGGCACCTAAGCCGGTGGAGGCGGAGGAGGCGCGTCCTCCGCCGGAGCCGGAGCTGGCGGTGGCGGGACCTCCTCAGCCGGCGGTTCAGGCGCGGGTGGCGGAACTTCCTCAGCGGGTGGTTCGGGCGCCGGAGCCGGGGCTGGCTCCTCGACCGGTGCTGGGGCCTCCTCAACCGGAGCCTCTTCAACTGGGGCTTCTTCCTCCGGCTCAGGTGGCGGCGGAGGGGTTTCGCCCGGCGCGAGGCAGAACCCAGGCTTGTGCTCCGGATCAAGCGTCGATGCCAGGTTGCAGGCCCATTCCTTGCTCAGCATCCAACGGCCATCCCTGTAAATGAAGTCCACCTGATCCACGAGCATCGGATCTTCCTCCGGGCGGAGGATATTGACACCGGCTACGGCCTGCTTCGTCGTGAAGCCGGGCGTAATCGGATCAATGACATCAAAGCTGATTTCCTGCTCATTGGCACTATTGGTGACAATGTCGAAGAAATCGCCGGCAGTATCGCCGTCCTCAATGGTCAGCGCCTTTTCCTCGATAGGTAAATCGGGGTTGATAAGGCGTGCGAGGACGTCGTTAAGCTCTGCGCGCGTCGGCAGCATGATGACGGGTTCCGCCGAGCTGGATGTCTTCGATTCAGTCGTCGGCGCTGCAGTATTGCCACCACCGCAGGCAGCTAGCCCAAGTGCGCTGACCGAGACCATCGCCGCTACTGTCACACCACGCGCTGTGCGCCAACGCATTCCGCTAACGCGCTGGTTGCAGGGGACTTTCATATGTGCACTACTCCAATAAAATCTGCATGAAGATTCGCTGGCTTCACGCCTTCCATAATCCTACACAAGGCCAAAACATCGCCTGGGTAAGATGGTGGACATGTCGACTCAGGATCATTCCCCGGCTAGCTCGACCTCGTCTAGCACGGCCTCCCCTCGCCGAATCGTTGTCATCACCACCGGCGGCACCATCGCCTGCACCACAGATCGCAGCGGTGCGCTAACCCCGACCATCTCGGGCACGGAGCTCGTCGCAGCGGTCGCGCAGCGTTATCCAGAGGGCATGTTAGAGCTGGAAGTTCGTGAGCTCGGGATGCTGGACTCGTCGAATCTCGCGTTCACCGACGTTGACCGTGTTCTCGCCGCTATTCACGAAGTGCTTGATGACGACTCCGTGGACGGTGTCGTCGTAACTCATGGCACGGACACGATGGAGGAAACGGCCATGGCTGCCGATATTTTCCATGCTGACTCGCGTCCGGTTGTCTTTACTGGTGCACAACTTCCCTATGATCATCCGGAAACCGACGGACCGGGGAACCTCTTTGAGGCCGTGACCATTGCTTCCGATGCCTCTGCGCAGGGAATTGGCGTTCTTATTGTCTTTGGCCACGCAGTCTTGCCGGTACGAGGTGCGACGAAGTGGCACACAACCGATCCTTTGGCTTTTGCCACTAATGCACCGGAGGAGCCGGTTCGTCCAGATCCGCTGCCTCTGGCGGCTTTGGCGGGCTCGAAGGTAGAGATTATCCCCGCCTACTTGGGTGCAGATGGATCACTGCTGGATTCGGCAGTCGCCGCCGGTGCACGCGGCATTGTCGTAGAAGGCCTGGGGTCGGGCAATGTCTCCGATGAGTTTGCCGCTGCCATTGCCCGGGCCATTGCCGCTGATGTGACCGTCGTGATGGCAACGCGCGTCCCGCGTGGTGATGTCCACGCCGCCTACGGCGGTGCCGGTGGCGGTGCGACGCTGGCTCGGCACGGTGTGATTAGCGCTGGTTGCGTGCATGCACCGCAGGCGCGCATCATTCTCGCCGCCGCGCTGGCTGCGAATGTGCATCCGCAGACGCTGTTCTAATTCACGCCTCGATGATGCGGATGATTTTCGCCGGGTTTCCAGCCACGACTACGCCCGCGGGAACGTCCTTAGTCACCACGGCACCCGCGGCGACCACGGAATTGTCGCCGACGTGTACACCGCCCAGGATGATGGCTCCGCCACCGATCCAGGCATTGCGTCCGATGATGATTTCATCTCCAGACTCTAGATAAGCGGCGCGGGCCTCAGCTCCCAGTGGGTGTACTGGTGGAAGAAGCTGCACGTTGGGCCCGAGCTGCGCGTAGTCGCAGATTGTCACCTTCACCACGTCAAGTGCGGTGAGCCCAAAGTTGATGAAAACGTTGTCGCCGATGTGGATGTTATCGCCGTAGTCCAGGTAAATGGGCGGGCGAACGGTGCTGCTCTCTCCGAAAGACCCCAATGCCGGTGCCAGCACTTGCTGTGCTGCCTGCTGGTTTTCGCGGAACGCGACCTCAAATTCAGCAGCCACCTGGCCAATTCGCACGTTCAGAGCCTGCGATTCCGGATGGTCCGCGATATACCACTGACCGTTTAACATGCGCTGGCGGTTATCCAGACCGTCGTCGGGAAGTGTGGTCGACGGATTCGGATCTCGATCGGTGTTGCGCAACGAGGCGCGGCGAGCTGCCTCGAGCTCTGCAATGCGGGATTCGGTAGTCATAGTGCCCCAATTTACGGACAGCGCATAAACAGAGCGCCGCGAACGGCATCGAGGCAGGCAACCGCATCACGCATCCGCGTCGGGGCCGAGTTCGTCTTCGCTTTCCCGCTCAGGTTGCGGCAAGTCGAGAGCTGCTGCTTCGTCGGATGCCAGCCACTCCGGCCAGTCCAAACTGCACACCGCAGAGCACGGGCGCAGCTCCGGGTCGTCTTCCTTCAGCGTGATCATGCGCCCGGGGCCGCTGGTGCGGCTTTCAAAGCGGACAGTCACAATCCCGTGGCCCGACCCCTGCACCCAACCATGTCCATACTCGCTGTGGTGTACGTCCGAGGTGGGTGCCCACTTGGAGTCGGAAAGCCGAACGGTCGGCAACGCACCGGTTCCAGATAGCTCGACCAGGCCGGCGGGAGCGTCGGAAAGCGCAGGTGCTGGCACTCGATCTTCGACGGTGATTGCGCGGTCGAGCTCAGGAAACAGGACTTCTTGTATGTGCGAATCCAGCCCGGAGAAACCGACGCCCACCAATCGCACTGGGCCGACCTCCGCGGGCGTGAACGCGATTCGGTGCGCCACCGCCATGAGGGTGTCGAAATCCTGTGTGGCGTAGGCGAGCGTCTCAGATCGGGTATGGATGCTCAGGTCAGACAGACGCACCTTGCAAGTGATGGTGCGAGCACCACGGCCATCTTTTTTGAGCCGTCGAAATGCGGACTCACCTGCGCGATCGACGGCGGTGTGGAGCTGGGCCTGCGACTCCAAATCCTCAGGATAGGTGTACTCCGCCGATACAGACTTGGCGACATCGCGCTCCTTAACCGGCCGATCGTCCGTCCCCTGCGCCAGCTGCCACAGCATCACACCGGTTTTGGATGTCAGCGAAACCTCGACATCGCGCTGGGACATGGCGGCAAAATCACCGATCGTCTCCACGCCCAGCGTGTGCAGTTTCGCAGCGGTGACAGGGCCAATACCCCAGAGCTTCTCTACCGGCAATGGGTGTAGAAGCTCGTGATTGCGTGCGGGGTCCAGCACGTACACGCCATCGGGTTTCGCCAGGCCGGAAGCAATTTTCGCGAACTGCTTGCCCGCGCCCGCGCCTATCGACGAGGCCAAGCCGGTCTCCCGCCGGATATCTGTCCGCAGCTGCTCCGCCCAGGCAATGACCTGCTCCTTCGAGGCTCCCTGAAGCTCTTCGGGTTCCATGAAAGCCTCGTCGACGCTGAGCTGCTCGACCACGGGCACGCGCTCGCGGATTACAGAGAACACGCGGCGCGACACCGGCCCGTAGATGCCCTTGCGCGCGCTGACCGTCACTGCGGTCGGTGGCATGAGACGACGTGCGCGAGCCATCGGCATAGCCGAGTGCGCGCCGTACGCGCGGGCCTCATAGGAGGCACCGGCGACCACACCTCGACCGCCCAGTCCGCCGACGAGGACTGGCCGCCCGCGCAGAGTCGGGCGGGTGAGCTGCTCGACGGACGCGAAGAACGCGTCCATGTCGATGTGCAGAACCCACCGCCCGGAAGTCGGCATAGAGATTACTCTCCCCTACTGCTTGGCAATATCCGCCGAGCAGCCGTCCGCCACGTCGTAGCTCAGCGACTCTCCGCCAGCGACGACCTCGAAAGCGGTTGCGAGAACCTCGCGGGCGATGAGGTCAGCGTGGCGGTTGGCCCACTCCTCACGCTCGGCCGGCACCTGCAACTTCACCGAAATGCGGTCGGTGACCTCAAGGCCAGCGTTCTTGCGGGCATCCTGCAGACCACGGATGCGGTCAGCGGCCCAACCGCGGGACTCCAGGTCCTCGTCGAGCTCAGTGTCGAGCACAACCAGGCCATTGACGCCGTCGACCTCAGCGGTGGAATCCGGCGAGATCGCGACCAGGTTGCGGGTGTACTCGCCCTCCTGCAGCGGAATGCCATCGGCGACAACCGCGCCGTCGACAACCTCATAGTTGCCAGACTTCACAGCCTTAATGACCTTCTGGACGTCCTTACCCAGGCGCGGACCGGCCACGCGAGCGTTGACGGAGACCTCGAATCGTCCCACCGAGTCCACGTCGGAGGTGAACTCCACCTTGTCGACGTTGACCTCGGAGGAAACGATGTCGGTGTACTCACGCAGACGCTCGGCATCCGGGAATGCCAGGGTCAGCTTCTTCAGCGGCAGGCGGTTACGCAGCTGGTTGGCCTTGCGGATGCGCGATGTTGCCGAGCAGACATTGCGGACAATATCCATGGACTCAACGAGTTCGTCATCGGTCGGCAGCTTGTCGACGTCCGGCCAATCCTCCAGGTGCACCGAGCGGCCGCCAGTGAGCGAGCGCCAGATGACCTCGGTGGCCATCGGCAGCAGCGGAGCAGCCACGCGGGTGAGAACCTCCAGCACCGTGTACAAGGTATTGAAGGCCTCTGGGTGCTTGACATCGCCGGCCCAGAAGCGGTCGCGGGAGCGACGCACGTACCAGTTGGTCAGTGCGTCACAGAACTGACGGACCTCATCGGTGGCAGCAGCAATGTCAGTGTTGTCCAGGCATTCAGTGACAGCACGGACGGTTGCTGCAAGCTTGGCCAGGATGTACTTGTCCAGGATGTTGTCGGAGTCTACCGACCACTCGGCCGGTTTGGAAGCGTAGAGCTGCAGGAACGAGTATGCGTTCCACATCGGGAGCAGCGCCTGGCGCACGCCCTCACGAATGCCCTGCTCGGTGACAATCAGGTTGCCGCCGCGCAGAATCGGGCTGGACATGAGGAACCAGCGCATGGCGTCGGAGCCGTCGCGGTCGAAGACCTCGTTGACGTCCGGGTAGTTGCGCTTGGACTTACTCATCTTGTTGCCGTCATCGCCCAACACGATGCCGTGGGCGACGACCTTCTTGAACGCCGGGCGGTCGAACAGTGCAACCGACAGGACGTGAAGCAGGTAGAACCAGCCGCGGGACTGGCCGATGTATTCCACAATGAAGTCGGCCGGTGCGTGGGACTCGAACCACTCCTTGTTCTCGAACGGGTAGTGGAACTGCGCAAACGGCATGGAACCGGAGTCGAACCAGACATCCAGGACATCCGGGACGCGGCGCATCATGGACTTACCTGTCGGGTCGTCCGGGTTCGGGCGCACCAGCTCGTCAATCTCCGGGCGGTGCAGTGTGGTCGGGCGAACGCCGAAGTCCGCCTCCAGCTCATCGAGGGAACCGTAGACGTCGACACGCGGGTACTCGTCGTTGTCGGAAACCCACACCGGAATAGGCGATCCCCAGTAGCGGGTACGGGAGATGTTCCAGTCACGTGCGCCCTCGAGCCACTTGCCGAACTGACCGTCGCGGACGTGCTCCGGCATCCACTCAATCTCGTTGTGGTTGAGCTCCACCATGCGCTCGCGGATCTTGGTAACGGACACAAACCAGCTCGGCAGTGCCATGTAGATCAGCGGCTCGCCCGAACGCCAGGAGTGCGGGTAGGAGTGCTCGATGGTGCGGTGCTGGACGACGCGGCCAGCGGCCTTCAGGTCACGGATGATGTCCTTGTTGGCGTCAAAGACCAACTTGCCCTGGTACTCCGGCACCTGTGAAGTGAACTTACCGTCCATGTCCACCGGAATGATGACATCAATGCCGTATTCATTACAGGTGTTCATATCGTCTTCACCGAAGGCCGGCGCCTGGTGGACCACACCAGTACCGTCCTCGGTGGTGACATAGTCCGCCACCATAATCTGGAAAGCGTTCGGGTGATCTGCGAAGTAGTCGAAGATCGGCTGATAGGTCAGGCCTTCCAGGTCAGCACCAGCGAAGGTAGCCACGACCTCGTGTTCCTTGCCCAATTCCTTGGCGTAGGCACCAATCAGTGCTTCTGCCAGCAGGAAGGTCTTACCTGCAAACTCCGGCACGGAGGAATCCTCGCCGACCTTAACTACGGCGTAGGTGACCTTCGGGTTCACGGCCAGACCAAGGTTGGACGGCAGCGTCCACGGCGTGGTGGTCCAAGCGATAGCCGCAGTGTCAGCGAGCACCGGGTTGTCCGCCAGCGTCTTCTCCGCTGCCGAGCCTGCCTTGGCGCCGGTGAACGGGAAGGTCACGGTCAGGGTCGGGTCCTGCCGCATCTTGTAGGAGTCATCCAGGCGGGTCTCCTGGTTGGACAGCGGGGTGTGCTCTGCCCAGGAGTACGGCAGCACGCGGAATCCCTGGTAGACCAGGCCCTTGTTGTAGAGCTCCTTGAAGGCCCAAATCACGGACTCCATGTAACTCATGTCCATGGTCTTGTATCCGCCGTCAAAATCAACCCAACGCGCTTGACGAGTGACATATTCCTTCCACTCGCCCGCGTACCGCAACACCGACTCAGCGCAGTACTTGTTGAAGTTAGCCAGACCCATTTCCTCGATCTGGCCCTTGTCCTTAATACCGAGCTGCTTCTCTGCCTCCAGCTCAGCCGGAAGACCGTGGCAGTCCCAGCCGAAGACGCGACCAACCTGGTAGCCACGCATGGTCTTGTAACGAGGGACGATGTCCTTGACGTAACCGGTCAGCAGGTGACCGTAGTGCGGTAGACCGTTGGCGAACGGCGGGCCATCATAAAAGACGTATTCGTCAGCACCATCACGCTGATCGATAGAGGCCTGGAAAGTGCTGTCCTTGCCCCAGTACTCCAGAACCTTTTCCTCCAGTTCCGGAAACTTCGGGCTGGAGGTGTACTTACCAAAGTCAGCAGTGCGCGGATACGCGCCACCTGCCGGAGTGGCCTCAGCAGAGGCATTTACATCGTTCGAATTAGACACCGTTTCTACGTCACTTCCGTGGTCGAACATCATTAATACTCACCACGGGGACGCATGCCTAGCCCCTTCAGCGTTGTTACTGGTGACGCTGAAAAGGAGTCTCGCGCGGTACCACCCCGCTTGGCATCACGCTTTACGACGGTTCTTGCGAACAAGAACCATGCGGTTTCACGCGATAGCCCGCTTATTTAATAAGGCTTTGTAACGGTGCCAAACCGTTCGGTTCTACTGAGCCCATTTTCTACTGGACTGTTCTTCCGAAACGCTCCCCGGTGATGGCCGGCTCATTGCGCGTATGGGTGTCAGTATAGCAGTGTCTCAGGCAACTACTACAACCCTGACCGGAACAAAGAATGCGATTGGTTCGCAGGGAAAGATAACAAAAACCACCGCGCTCTGCCTCCCCTCCCTGGGGAGCCGAGCGTGGTGGTTTTCTACGTGTTGGCTACGTAATTAGTTGTTGTAGCCGTCGGCCGGGGCAGCCGACTCGCGAGAGTTCAGGTCGTCGAGCTGGGACTCCAGGAAGGTCTTCAGGCGGGTGCGGTACTCGCGCTCGAAGATGTGCAGCTCCTCGATGCGCCCCTCCAGAGCGGTCTGCTGCTCCTTGACGGTGGTCATGATCTCGTGGTGCTTGCGCTCTGCATCGTCCTGCAGCGCGGTTGCCTTCTGCTGCGCTGCGGTGATGGTGGCGTTAGAGCGAGCGTCTGCGTCGCTGATCATCTGCTCGCTGCGCTGGCGAGCGTCAGTGAGGGTCGACTCAGACTCGTTGCGGGCATCAGCCAACAGCTGCTCACTGCGCTCCTTGGCATCAGCCAAAGTTGCTTCTGCCTCATTGCGAGCGTTGGTGATAGTGCGCTCGGCCTCTTCATTGGCCTCTGCCACGGTGCGGTCAGCGTTTTCACGAGCCTCGGTGACAAGCTTGTTGGCCTCAGCGTCGGCGTCAGTGGTGACGCGATCAGCGGTGTCCTGAGCAGCCTGCAGGATACGAGCAGCGCGGAGGCTAACTTCCTGCGACTCGGTGCCGGTGCTTGCTGCAACTGCCTGCGGCTGCTCCGCAGCTGCGGAGGAAGCCTGCTGTGCAGAAGCCTCTGCCTCAGAAGCACGCTTCTCAAGAGCATCCAGACGATCCTGGTAGTGAGCCTCAATCTCCTGCTGCTGAGCGCTCAGGCGCTCGTTGTACTCAGCGCGCAGCTCCTGCTCAATTTCCTTGCGCAGCTTGTCCTCATCGACAGCCGGCGCCGCAGCGGCAGCACCGGAAGCAGCGTAGTCTGCGCCCCCACCCTGCTCTAGCTGACCTTCAAGGTCCTCAACGCGCTGGCGCAGCTCAGCGTTTTCATCCTGGAGCTCACCCAGTGCGTCCTCCACGAGGTCGAGGAACTGATCGACCTCGTCCTCGTTGTAACCACGCTTGCCAATCGGAGGCTTGCTGAAAGCCACATTATGCACATCAGCCGGAGTCAACGGCATGGTGAGTTCCCCTAACACTTTGAGCGGACAGTTCTTAAGAAATCTTAAGAGAATTATTTCCAGTAGTACTGTTTACCCGGCCAATCCTACCTGCTCTAGTCACAGTCCTCACCCCATTTATTTTGGGCAGGACTCTATCCCCCACGTTCTAACCAATGGCAAAGTTCTAGTAAAACGTTAAACCTCGCCCTTACCCTGCACCTTTAGCCACAGAACTTTACCCCCGACACAACAAAAACCCATTGGGGATTATATTCCCCAACGGGTTCCTATTGTTGCCCCCGATTAACACCCCCGGCGGCAATTCAATGCCCGAGAACATCGCATTCGGGACAGTCAAAACAACACAGCTCCACCGAAATCCACATTGTGGATCCCAAGCAAACAGTTAGCGATATTTACGCCACCGCGCCGAGAGCTACCTGCAGCACCATTCGCAGAATCATAAGGATGAAGAACAAAACAAGCACAGACATGTCCACCATCACGTTGCCCATCGGCATAGGCGGGATGAGTCGGCGCAACAGCTTCACCGGCGGGTCGGTAATGACAAAAACAACTTCGCCAATCGACGAAAACACCCTGCCTGGTCGCCAAGAGCGAGAAAATGACTGAATCATTTCAATCACAATGCGAGCCAACAGCAGATAGGTGAAAAGCTTCAGCAGGATTAGCAGAACTAGCAGTAGTGAAGACACGAATAAACAGTCTAGCTAATTAATCGAAATACGAAACACTAACAAGCCATGCGAGCCGGCTGACTAGCCGGACATCCGGTCGAACTGGCCCTCGTTGACATCGCAGCCATGCGGGTACAGGGTGAACACGGAGCCGTCAGCCTTGATTCGACCGCGCAGACCGAAAACCAGTCCAGCAACGAAGTCGACATAGCGCTTAGCCTCAGATGGGTCAAGCTCACTCAGATCGAAGGTGACAATGTCACCGTCGCGGAAGTGCGAACCGATGTCCGGAGCCTTGGAGTACTTGTCCTGGAAACCACTTTCCGGCTTGATGAAGACCTGCTCCGGTTCCTTGGTCTCAGCAACGGAGTGCAGGTTGCCGTAGCGGTAGTCCTCCTCGCGTGAGTTCACACTTGCAGTCTCACGTGGAGCCTCTTCGCGCAGCTCGTAGCGGTGGCGCTCCGCACGACGCGAGTCGGCATAGGAGTCATCAAAACGCTCCTCGTCACGGCGGTCAAACTCGTCGTAGTGCTCGTCGTAAGCCGCGTCATCAGTCGGGGTAAGACCGAAGAAATTTGAAACCCCACGGAAGAAATCAGCCATCTTCTGCTACGTCCTTCTTAGTGTGCGAATTTAAGTCTGTGCTACCCACAACCTACCGGCTGGGTTGGCAATATCGCATAGACACGCGCAAATTTGGCGCGCCAAAATTACAACTTTGAAACTTAGCCCTGCTCAGGCAGGATTACGATGCCCGCCTGACGGCCAGTCTTCCCCTCCCGCCGGTAGGAAAAGTACTGCTCATTGTCAATAGTGCAGCTGGGCTCGACATTGACATGCCGTACACCGAGGTCATAGAGCTGACGCATCAGGCCGGCGCGCACGTCGACACCGGCAGTCCCCTGCTTCGTTCGCATCTTCGCTCCGGGCAAATGCTTATCGACGTCATCGGCCATCGACTCAGGCACCTCGTAATTGTGGCCAGAAGCCGCCGCACCGAGAAGCGCATGGATATTCTCGGGCGTGGCACCGAGCTCAATCATCTTCTCGACAGATTTACGAACGATTCCGTTGCGGGCACCGGTCCGCCCTGCGTGTACCGCAGCGGCGACACCCGCATAATCGTCGGAAAGCAAGACGGGAACGCAATCGGCAACGAGCACTACCAGCGCGAGACCCGGCGTGGTCGTGACGATGGCGTCGGTAGCCGAGACAGGCTCAGTTTGTGGTTCGTTGACGACGGTGACCGTGTTGGTGTGAAGCTGCTCCATGTAGACGAAGCGGGCACGGTCGATTCCCAGAGAATCGGCCAAGCGCTGGCGGTTGCGTTCGACTGCGGACGGGTCATCGCCGACATGATCTCCAAGATTGAAGGAATCATATGGTGGCAGCGAAAACCCGCCGCGCCGATTCGTCAGAATTTTTCGGCTGCGGCGGGATTCAGTCATGATTTCTTAGAAGCCCCACTCCGGCAGGTCACTGGAAGCCTGGTAGCCGCCACGACGGTCGTCGCGGTCATCGCGGTGAGCACCACGGTAGTTGCGGTTTTCCTGCGTACGCGGTGTCGGGTTATCGGTGAACAGACCACCGCTGTTCGGGTTGGTGCGCGGGACAAAGCGGTCGCGATCCTCACGCTCGCGCGGCTGTGCGACCGGGCGCTCTTCCTCCACACGCGGGGCCGGAGCGCCGAGGTTGTCACCGCCCGGCAGTGCGCTGCCCTGTCGCGGTGCCTGCTCAGCGGCCGGACGCGCCTCGGCATCCTGTGCAGCCGGACGTGCAGCGGCACCTGCAGCTGGCTTGTCCAGCGGGTTGCCGTTACCCTGCTCAAAACCGGTAGCAATCACAGTGACGCGAACTTCGTCACCGAGGTTGTCGTCGATAATGGTACCGAAGATGATGTTGGCATCCGGATCAGCCTTTTCCTCCACGATGGACGCGGCGGCGTTGACCTCCATCAGGCCGAGATCGGAGCCACCGGCGACGGAAATAAGCACACCCTGTGCACCATCCATGGTGGACTCCAGCAGCGGGGAGTTAATGGCCTGAGTCGCGGCATTCATCACACGGTCGTCGCCGCGTGCGGAGCCAACGCCCATCAGAGCCGAGCCAGCCTCAGCCATTACCGAGCGGACGTCGGCGAAGTCGACGTTAATCATGCCCGGAATGGTAATCAGGTCAGTAATACCCTGGACACCGTTGTAAAGAATCTCGTCGGCAAAGCGGAACGCGTCCATCATGGACAGATCCTGCTCACCAATCTGCAGCAGACGCTGGTTCGGAATGGTGATAAGGGTGTCACAGACCTCCTTGAGGGTTTCAATGCCCTCAGCGGCCTGGCGCGCACGGCGCTTGCCCTCGAAGTCGAACGGCTTGGTTACCACGCCGACGGTCAGGGCACCGGACTTCTTGGCGATGCTCGCGACAACCGGAGCTGCACCGGTACCGGTTCCACCGCCCTCACCTGCGGTAACGAAGACCATGTCGGCGCCCTTGAGGGTCTCTTCAATCTCGTCCTTGTGGTCTTCCGCGGAAGTGCGGCCAACCTCGGGGTTAGCGCCAGCTCCCAGACCACGAGTTGCCTCACGCCCAATGTCGAGCTTGACATCAGCGTCGGAGAACATCAGGGCCTGCGAGTCGGTGTTGACTGCGATAAATTCGACACCCTTCAGCCCCTCCTCGATCATGCGGTTGACAGCATTGACGCCACCGCCGCCGACACCGACGACTTTGATAACGGCGAGGTAGTTATTCGGGGAGGTCATTGCGCGTTTCTCGCCCTTTCCTATAGGTCCTAAATAATTTCATCTAGCCACGTTGCACATGGGCCGCACGACAGCATTGGCACCGCCGGGCAGTACAGCTCTCCATGACACCGCACGGAAGAAGTGCATCATGGCCGAAAAGCTGTTGACCCCATTGTGGTCGAAAACTGCAAATAATTCAGCGACCTTTTAGCGCGTGTCGCTACCTTAAACCTGCACTTGAGGGATAGTGTTTAGCCACAGAAATCACTCCAGACACCACCATTCTCTACTCTCCCTTAGCAGCGGGTAGTCGGGGGTTGGAGACATTCCAAATCTTCTCGCCACGGTTCAGCACAATCTCCGTCGCGCGTGCCTTTTCTGCCGCATTATCCGAGGACCCGAAGTACACCTCGTATCCATCGGTCAGAAATAGCTTGATCTCTGCCTCGGAAGGAGCGCTAATCCGCTCCACACGGTGTGCAACGGGCTCTGGCAACGCCTTGACGACGTTCAAAACCGCCTTGATAACGCGCGGTTCGGGGTCAACTTTGCCGTCTGTTGGCTCATCCACACGAGGTGCATCAACAACCTCGATGACACCCGCCGGCGGGGCTGCCGTGACGAACTCCTGACCATTTGCGGAAAACAGATGCTCTCCGTCAGTGGCACGGACAAACACCACCGGGGTGAATTCTCGTACCGAAATAGTCACGCCCTGCGGCCACGAACGACTGACAGTCACGCTATCGACCCACGGCTGCCCCGCCACGGAGCGCGCTGAGGCATCCGTGTCCAAGCGAATGAGCTTTTGATTCTCGGAGATACCACTGGCCTCGACAATCGCGTCTTTATCCCCGTGGACGACGCCCTCAACATCGATGTTTTTCACAACCAGCCACGGCGAAAACCACACCACCGCTGCAACGATGGCGATAATCGCGGCCAGGCCACCGCCGACGAGCCAGCCGCGTCGCGGGGCGCGCGCTGAACGCCGACGCCACGACGCTGTTGCGCCCCGGCCTGCACCGTCGGTCTGCTGAGATTGCTTTCGGCTGGTTTTCACAGTGCTACGACTCCACCTGTTCGTCGTTGTCTCCGCTGAGCTCGCGCACGATTTCGTCGGCAAGCATCGTCACAGAGCCAGCGCCGATGGTCAGGATGACGTCGTGCGGTTCGGCGATTTCGCGAACGCGAGCCGGGACGCTGGTGAAATGCGGCTCATACGTCACAGGGATGGTCATTTTGTTGGCAATGAGCGCGCCGTCGACGCCCGGCAGTGGCTCCTCGCGGGCGCCGAAGACATCGAGCAATACGGCCTTGTCCGCCAGAGACAGGGCGGCAGCGAACTCGTCGGCAAAGTTGCGAGTACGCGAGTACAAGTGAGGCTGGAACACAGCGATGACCTTGCCACGACCGGCCTCGGTGACCAACTCCCGAGCTGCGCCGAGAACTGCGGAGACCTCGGTCGGGTGATGCGCGTAGTCGTCGTAGATACGAGCGCCAACAAATGGCCCCTCGCCGATACTGCCGTGGTAGTCAAAGCGGCGACGGACACCGGTGAATTCACCGAGACCGCGCGCCATACGCCCCAAATCTGCCCCGACGCAGTCGCCACCGACCATTGCAGCCAGCGCGTTGAGCGCCATGTGACGGCCGGGCTGATGAAGTTCAAACCTCACCGATGTCGAGCCAACAGTGGCCTCCACGCGGGCACCACCACCGACCGGAGTCCAGCCGTGCAAAACGGCACCGACCGGCAGCGTCGGGTGTTGAGCCAAGGCTTCTTCCCCACCATAAGCCAGCACGTTAATGCCGCGCTCCACCGCGCGCTCGCCCAATGCGGCCGCATGCGGATCCTCAGCACAGATGACCAGATGACCGCCATCCTTAATGCGCTCTGCAAAAGCGTCAAAGACGGCGTAGTAGGTCTCGTCGTCACCGAAAAAGTCAAGGTGATCGGGCTCGATGTTGGTAATTACGGCCACTTCCGGCTGGTAGGTCAACAACGAGGCATCCGACTCATCGGCCTCAGCAACAAAGACATCGCCACTGCCCTGGTGAGCATTGACACCGGCCTTGCTCATCAGACCGCCAACGGCAAAAGACGGATCCAAACCAGCTGCCTGCAAAGCGGCGACGGTCATCGATGTAGTCGAGGTTTTGCCGTGAGTACCGGCGATCAGGAGAGCCTTGGAGTCCTGCATCAACAGCGCTAACACATCGGAGCGTTTGAGCACCGGAATGTCCAGCTCATGTGCACCGGCCAGCTCCGGATTCGTCTTCGGGATAGCAGCGAAGGAAATGACCACTGCGTCCGGCAGCTCTCCCTCGCCAGCAAGCTCGAGATTCGCACGGTCATGCCCAATGGCGATGGTGGCTCCCATCGCACGTAGTCCCACCACCGCGCGGGACTCCTTGACATCGGAACCGGTAACACGAATGCCACGCGCCAACAGGATGCGAGCGATACCGGACATACCGGCACCGCCAATGCCAATCATGTGGACACTTGCGGGCAGCTCTCCCGTTACCGGCTGAAAGTCATCGAAATTAACGTTCATGTTTATGCTCGCTTTACTTCTTAGAGTTCACAGCCGCAGACAGCACCCGACGGGCGATGTTCTCCGCAGCGTTACCATGTCCAATGTTGGCCAGGGCGCGGCGCCCGTCGGCAAGCTTTTCTGGGGACGTGACCAGCGGAATCACGATATCCGAAACTGATGCCGCAGTCAGCGACTCGTCGGCGATGAGAATACCGCCACCAGCATCGATGACATCGGTGGCGTTGAGCGCCTGTTCCCCATTTCCGTGTGGCAGCGGAACGTACACCGCAGGCAAGCCGACAGCTGAGACTTCAGCCACCGTCATCGCACCGGAACGGCACAAAATCAGGTCGGCGGCGGAGTACGCCAGATCCATCCGGTCGATGTACGGCACAGCGACATAGGGGGCGTCCTCGCGGATAGCCTCGACCTCGACGTGATTCTTCTTGCCGTAGGCATGCAGTACAGATACACCGGCGTTGGCGAGCTCTGCGGCTGCACCGGTAACAGCTTCGTTGATGGAACGTGCCCCCTGCGAACCACCGGTGACAAAGAGCACCGGACCCTCCTGCGGTAAACCGAAGAACTCGCGGGCTTCGGCACGCTTGGCGTCGCGGTCCAACGCCGCGAGACTGGCACGCACGGGATTGCCAACAACCTCGGCCTTCAGGCCAGAGCCAGTCACGGCAGCCAAACCGACGCCCCCGAGTGCGACACCGAGCTTATTGGCCAGGCCCGCACGGGCGTTGGCCTCGTGAACCAGGAACGGAATCTTCTTCCCCGCACGGCACGCCATGTAGGCCGGTGCCGATACGTAGCCACCAAAGCCGATGACCGCATCAGCGTCAATGCGCTTGAAAACCTTGCGGGTCTCACGCACCGCACGAGCGACGTTGAGAGGCAGCTTGAACAAATCCGCAGTCGGCTTGCGCGGCACCGGCACTGGCGGAATCAGCTCTAGGTCATAGCCTCGCGCCGGTACGAGGGTTGACTCCAACCCCCGATTCGTACCGAGTGCAATGACGCGGGCATCCGGCTGCAGTTTCAAAATCGCATCCGCTACTGCCAGTGCAGGTTCGATATGGCCAGCCGTACCACCGCCGGCCACCACAATGGTCGGAGCAGAGCCATCTTCCTTGAGAAACTGCTCAGACTCCGAAGCGCCTTTCGCCCCAGCGGCTGCGCCCAGATTCTTGTCTGCCATGGTGTTATCGATTCCTCCTCCGCGGTGCTGAACCGCCGTTCCTATTGTTTCGGCCCGGGCGCTGGCGCGAACGCGACTGTCCGCCACGACCTTCGCCCCGAATCCTACTGCCCCGGCCTGAGCTTGACGACGACCAGGAGCCCTGTGACCGTCCAGTCCGCGGCGACCTCGCTGTAAAACCCCGCGTCCGTCCGTCGTCACTACGAGGGGAATAATCCACTTCGCGGCCACGAACACTGCCCGAGTTTCCGGAGCTTCCGGACGCTCGGAAGCCACGCTGCGGGGTGGCACCTCGGCCACTGCGGCTGCCTCCACTACGGCCGGCCCGGTTGGGTCGGTCAGCTCGGCCACTGTAGGTTTCCCGCACCTGCGCCCCCTCGCCACGTGGAGTACGCGCTCCACTGGTCACCACGGGCGGACCAAAGCGTTGCGGATCGCGATGGGCACGCACCTTCGGCGCGTGGCGACGCGATTCGTCATACGGGATTGGTTCCGGAATACCCAGGAACCTGTCCAGCCCCGGACGTCCCGAAGTCTGCATTGCAGAGACTGCCTCCGATTCGTGGCGGGCACATGTGGCCAGCAGACCCATCGAGAACAACGTCACCATCGCCGATGTACCACCAGCGGAAATCAGCGGCAGCTGCAGACCAGTCACTGGCAACGCACCAACGACGTAGCCGATGTTGATGAAAGCCTGCACCACGGTTGCAGCAGTAATCGTGCCCGCGAGCAGACGGAGAAACGGATCGTTCTGACGACCGGCGATACGAAGTCCCACCCAGCCGAGCGCTGCGTAGAGCAAAATAACCATCAGCGCGCCGAGAAAACCAGTCTCCTCACCGATAATGGCGAAAATGAAGTCATTCTTCGCCTCCGGTAGGTATCCCCACTTCGCGCTCGACTGACCGAGACCGACACCGGTGAGAGATCCGTCGGCAAGCGAAAGAAAGCCCTGGTAGGACTGGTAGGCATCTCCCTGCACATCGTTGAAGTTACCGAGCAGCGAGTCCAAGTAGACCCTGATTCGCGCCGAACGGAAACCCGCGGTGACGGTAAAAATCACCAGGGCGAAAGCCGCAGCGGCAAGCAGCCCGGTGATGAATACTCGCGGCAGGCCAGCAAACCACGCCAACGCCACCACGACGAACGCCATGGAAGCAACCATGCCGAGGTCACGCTGCAGCATCACCAGTGCCAATACCACGAAGCTGACCGCACCGAACAGCCCGAACAAATCGGTATAGGACACAGCAGTGCGGACCTTTTCAGCCAGCAGCTTCGAACCCCACAGTGCCAGCGCAATTTTCGCGATTTCTGATGGCTGCATGGTGATACCACCAATACTCAGCCACGAACGCGCACCGGTTTCCTCCAGGCCGATGCCGATACCAGGGATAATCACCAAAACCAGCAGCACAAAGGACAAAATCAGCGCTGCTGTCGATAGCGAGCGAATCAATTCCACCCGCATTCGCAGCACGATCCACATGGAGATAAGACCCGCCACCACCATGACCAGCTGACGGATGAACACCGACCACACGCTGCCCGAGTCGTTACCCGCGCTGGCCATGGATGCCGACAGCACCATCACCAGTCCGATTGACGTCAGCAGCGCGACGATAATCATCAGTAGGTGGTAGTCGAACAGCGGACGCGACTTCCAGTCGTTAAAACGCTCCACCCACGCCGGCCGCTCTCGAGCACTAGAGCTAGACGACGAGGGCCGCTGTGAACTGGTAGCCTTCGTCCCCTTTTGTGCCGTCGCGGCACTAGCGCTTAAATTACGAGCCTTGCGGGAGTTATCCATCAGTTGACGTCACCTTCTGCGCCCATTGCGCGAACAAGTCGCCACGTTCAGCCATTCCGGAGTACATGTCCAAGCTGGCGGCAGCTGGTGCCAACAGCACCACATCCCCAGGGTTGGCATATTCACTAGCTGCCATACAGGCCTTTGCCATGGCATCAACCTTGTCGGTGTCATCAATGACAACGACCGGCACAGCAGGTGCGATGCGGGAGAGCGCATCGCTGACTAGTTGCCTATCGACGCCCAGAACCACGGCGGCCTGCAGGCGATGAGCATGCTTCGCCACTAGCGGAGAGATTTCCGCGCCCTTGAGCTGACCACCGACGATCCAAACGACACGCTCATGACCGGACAGTGCAGCGTCGGCAGCGTGGGGGTTGGTGGCCTTGGAGTCATCAATCCACACGACATCATTTGCCTTATGGACAATCTGACCGCGGTGTGCGCGAACTTCGAAAGTCTCCAATGCCGCTGCAATTTGCTCCGGTGAGGTACCGATACTGCGCGCCATCGCAGTGGCGGCCACCGCGTCGAGAACACCTGCCCGGCCGGGAGGAGAAATTCCCGCTACCGGTGCGATGACAATGCCCGGACCAGAGTCGTCAGCTGCGGCATCGCCGCCGCCAAAAGCGCGGTCGACAATCATGCCGTCGCGAACTCCGACCTGGTGTGCCTCCGGGGGACCATCGGTAAAGCCCACGACGGAGTTGCCGAGCTCGTCGTTTTTCAGCATCTTTTCCACGTGCTCGACGACATCTGCGTCATCCGCACCGTAGATTGCGACAGTACCGCGCAGCGCACGGGTCTTGTCCAGACCGTAGTTTTCGTAAGAACCGTGCCAGTCGATGTGGTCTTCCGCCAGGTTCAGCAGTACTCCCGCATCTGGGCGAATGTTTGGAGCCCAGTGCAGCTGGAAGCTGGACAGCTCTGCGGCCAAGACCTCGATACGAGGCTCAGCAGTCAGTGCGTCGTACAGAGCCACACCAATGTTGCCCACAGCTGCGCCCTGCTCCCCGAGCATGGCGGCCAGCATGGAGGTGGTTGTGGTCTTGCCGTTAGTGCCGGTGACTACCAGCCAGGTACGTTTCGGCCCCCACAGCTGGGCACAGTCGCCGGCGAAAGCCAGCGCCACATCGCCGAATACCGGGACACCGGCCTCAGCGGCGGCGCCGAACAGCGGACTGGTCGGACGCCACCCCGGCGAGGTCACAATCGCAACCGCGTCGGCAAGCTCGTCGCGAGCGTCTGCGGTCGTGACATGCCGAACCGAAAAGTCAGCGGCAACCAGTGCGCCGAGAGCGGAATCGTCCACGACGACAACTTCCGGACAGCCGATGTCCTTGAGCATCGCAATGGCACCGCGACCGGAAACTCCGGCTCCTGCCACCAGAACTCGACCAGAGCGCACCGTAGCGACTAAGTCGAGATTTCGGATATCGGTGAGGTTGGTCGGGTCTGGTGAGTTAATCATTGAAATACGCCTACCTGAGAGAGCCAGTCACTGTAGAAGATGGCTGCGCCAATCATGTTGAAAATGCCTGCGAGTAGCCAGAAGCGAACGACAACAGTTGTCTCCGCCCAACCTCCGTTTTCGAAGTGGTGATGGAGAGGAGCCATGCGGAATACGCGCTTGCCAGTCGTCTGGAAAACCGCGATCTGGATTGCCACGGAAGCAACTTCCATCACGAAGATGAAGCCAATGATAACCATCAGCAGCTCAGTCTTGGTGACAAATGACAGACCCGCTACCAAACCGCCAAGAGCCAGCGAACCGGTATCTCCCATGAAGATCTTTGCCGGCGCTGCATTCCACCACAGGAAGCCCAAACAGGCGCCCAGACCCGCGACGGAAATAACGGCGATATCCAGCGGATCGCGGACGTTGTAGCAACCGCTGCCCAGCGAAGCCTCGCAAGAGTTACGGAACTGCCAGAAGGAAATCAGCGTGTAGGTGGCCAGTAGCAGCGCGGTGGCGCCAGCGGCCAGGCCGTCAAGGCCATCAGTGAGATTGACGGCATTCGTCCATGCGGCAATGACGATGAAGACAAATACCAGGAAGACAATCATGCCGAACCACACAGGCCCCGGTGCCAGATTCAGGAACGGAATATCTCGAATCAGCGACAAGCTCGTCGAACCGGGAGTCAAGCCAGACGCATCCGGGAACTGCAGCAGCAGCACGCCGAAAATCAGCGCTGCCGCCAGCTGCCCAACCAGCTTCGCTGTCTTGTTCAGCCCCAGGTTGCGTCCTTTGTAGAGTTTGATGAAGTCATCGGCAAAACCCAATGCGCCCATCGCCAGAACCAGGAACATCACCAACAGACCGGAGGCGGACGGCCCCACGCCAGTCTGGATATACGTAACGAGGTGTGAGAGGAAATAACCAGCGACGATTGCGGCGATGATGGCGATGCCGCCCATAGTCGGAGTTCCCCGCTTGCGCAGGTGGCTCTTCGGCCCTTCTTCACGGATCTCCTGGCCAAGACCTTCAGCAGAGAATTTGCGAATAAGCACTGGTGTTAAAAAGACACTCACCAGAAATGCAATCGCACCACTGAGAATAAGTTGAATCACTTACTTTTCCTCTCCGCTTTCACCTTCGGGCGTAGTCCCAACCTTGGCAGCCAGCGAGTCCGCGACCCGCCACATACCGTCCGCATAGGAGGCCTTGACTAACACCACATCGTCCGGACGCACCTCGGCCGCCACCAAATCCGCGGCAGTGGATGTATCCGGCACCCTAGAAGTATTTAACCCCAACTCTTCCGCTTTGTCGGCCAGGGCATGCACATTAGAACTCTCTCCGACTGCAATTAGTCGATCGATGCCGCGGCCCACAAGGTACTCGCCAAGCGACGAGTGCTCATCTTCAGCGGAATCACCAAGCTCACCCATCTGTCCCAGCACGGCCCACGATGAGGCGTCCTGGTGCGTTGGGCCAGCTGCTGTACGTGCCAGAGCATCAATCCCCGCACGCATCGAATCAGGGTTGGCATTGTAGGAATCGTTAATAACGACGATGTTGCCAGTGAGCTGCTGGACATCCATGCGCCGCTCTGACGCTGCCACATGCGCGGCCATCGCCTTTGCGACCTGCTCAGCATCAATACCGGATTCCACTGCCACCGCAATCGCCGCCAGGGCATTGGCCACTTGGTGCGCACCATAGACCTGCAGTTGGATCGGGAATGTACGCCCGTCCGGTACATGCAGGTCAAAAGATGCACGAGCAAAATCGTCGAGCTGCACATTCGTGGCGCGGTAATCCGCGGTTGCGTGGCGTTCGGAGTTCTCATCTGCAGAGAAGAACACCACCTTCGCCTGGGTACGCGGAGCCATGCCAGTGACGTAGTCATCGTCGGCATTAAGTACGGCCACACCGCCCTGCTCCGCAGCCGGCAGCGCTTCCACGAGCTCGCCCTTAGCCTGCGCGATTGCCTCGCGCGAGCCAAACTCACCAAGGTGCGCCGTGCCAACATTGAGCACCGCACCAATAGTCGGTGGCGCAATGCGCGCCAGGTGGGCCACATGCCCAATTCCGCGTGCGCTCATCTCCGCAACCAGGTACTTCGTCTCCGAAGTGCACTGCAGCACCGTGTACGGATGTCCAATTTCGTTGTTAAACGACCCCTTCGGCGCCACCGTCGGACCGTCGGTACGCAGCAGCGTCGCCATCATGTCCTTCGTCGACGTCTTTCCCGCCGAACCCGTCACACCGACGACATGCAGCTGATCCTTCTTCAGCTCGTCGACGACGTAACGCGCCAACTTACCAAGCGCTTCCAGCACCGCCGCCCCGGAACCATCCGGATCGTGTGCAAATGCGTCGGCATTGGAGTCCTGCTTACCAAGGGGCTTGACGACGACCGCAGGTTGCCCAACATCTCGTGCCGCCAGTGCCATCGTCGCTCCAGCGGCCACAGCCTGATCGATGAAGTCGTGGCCGTCGACACGCGCGCCCGGCAGGGCGAGGAAGAGCGAGCCTTCGCGAATTTTTCGGGAATCGAATTCTGCGGGCTGAGTCACTGTGGCGTCATCATCGACGTGGACGAGTTCACCTCCCACGATGTGAGCGATTTCCGCGGCGGTCAGGGCAATCATGATGTCTATAGTCCTTGTTGGTTAGAGTTCCAGGCGCCTAGTAAAGGATGATTTCTTGATTTTATTCGCTTACCGCGAATGGTTCGCGGTAGGCATGTCAGGTGGTGCGCTTCCTCAGCGATTTCAGCAATCTCAATCAGCGGATCCCTCCAGTCGCTGTGTGAGTGCTTCGGCCAGCTGTTCACGGTCATCGAACGGGTGAATCACGCCACCGATATCCTGGCCGGTTTCGTGTCCCTTGCCAGCCACCACGATGCTGTCACCGCTGTGGGCGAGCTCGACGACACGGCGAATTGCCTGGCCGCGATCGCCGATTTCCTCAACAACCGTGTCAGAACTGGCCTTGCCGCTGGCAACGGCTTCCTTCGCACCGGCGACCACGGCCGCACGGATTTCAGAGGGCACCTCGGAGCGTGGGTTGTCATCGGTGATGATGACGACATCGGCACCGCATGCAGCCTCAGCTCCCATAATTGGACGCTTGGCACTATCGCGGTCGCCACCGGCGCCGACGACAACCAGCACGCGACCTTCGGTCTGTGCGCGCAATGTGGCCAACACCTCAGCTACTGCGGCTGGCTTGTGGGCATAGTCCACCACAGCCAGGAAGTCCTGTCCGCGGTCGATGCGCTCCATGCGGCCTGGCACACGCACCTGCGCCAGGCCGCTCTTGGCCGCGTCATTGGCATGCCCAATCGCATCGAGCACAGCCCATGCGACTGCGGCATTGGCAACGTTGAAAGCACCCGGCAGAGGAACTTCCACCTCAACTGTGTCAGTGTTGTTTCGCGTTAGCTCCACATGCTGGACACCGTTAGTGGCGACAGTGGCTGCAGCGGCGTGCCATTCTGCAAAGACCTCGGCAGCTGGCGTCTTGTCGGTTACGCGATGCTGAGTATGGACAGTGGTGACTTGGACATCCGGGTCGCCGGCAGCGATATCTGCCATGCGGACACCCCAGTCGTCGTCGATGCACACGACAGCCTTCGGTGCATGTGTCGGACCTTCAGGATCAAAGAGCTTGGCCTTGGCTTGGAAATACTCTTCCAAGGTCTTGTGGAAGTCCAGGTGATCCTGCGAGAGGTTGAGGAAACAGCCGACGTCGAAACTGACTCCGTCTACACGTCCCAACGACAGTGCGTGGGAAGAAACCTCCATGACAACGTGCGTCACACCCTCGGAGAGCATCTGGTGGAACAGGCGCTGGAGGGCTGGAGCCTCTGGGGTAGTCAGGCTCGACGGAACGGCACGGCCATTGATGCGCGTGCCGGTAGTACCAATGATGCCTGTCGAGCATCCAGCTGCCAGCAGCGCGCCCTCCAGCATGTAGGTCGTGGTGGTCTTGCCAGAGGTGCCGGTAACCCCAATGATGGTCAGTGAATCCGAGGGATGATCGTAGATTTCTGCAGCAACGTGCCCCATGACGGCCCGGACATCGTCGACAACCAGGACTGGGCGAGTCTCCCCTGCTTCCCGCAGGATTTTCAGACCTTCCTCATCAGTCAGGATCGCTGTAGCAGCCGACTGCTGCGCGTAGCGCGCACCATGCGTGCGAGTACCTGGGACGGCAGCAAACATTCCGCCTTCAGGCACTTCGGCAGCGTTGAGTTCGATCGCGGCGATATCCGCTCCTGCCGCCGCGGATTCGGTAATGCCGTCAAGTCGGCCATGCGCGAGGTTACACAATTTCGCAAGGGTGGCGGTCATTGGCTGTTCCCTCTTTCAAGTCAGTCGTTGGTGTACAACAAATTGGAAAAATTCAAGAGATTCACTTTGCAGAAACCAAAGTAATAAAAGTCTGTGTATTAGTGCTGTCGCGGTAACTTCATTGTGGTGGTGACCTCGTTACGGCTGCAGCAACAACTTGCCTTCGCGGGGTGGCGACGGCGGTACGTTGTAGCGGTTAAGCGCCCAAGCGGCGATGTCCTTAAACAGTGGGGCTGCTGACTGACCGCCGTCACCATGAACACCACGCTGGGGTTCATCAAGCATGATGCCAATGACAAAACGGGGATCGTCGGCAGGCGCGATGCCTGCAAACGTGATGTAGTACTTGGAATTCGAGTACGCGCCGGTGTCGGGGTCAACCTTCTGCGCCGTACCTGTCTTGCCTGTGAGCGAATACCCCTCAATACTATTTCCGGCAGCGGTACCCGACTGCTGCCCCGTGGGATCAGACTGCATAACGCCTTCAAACATGGCGCGCACAGTTTGGGCGGTCTCCGGGCTAACCACACGCACTGTTTCCGGGCGCTCTGTTGCCGTCTTCGTGCCGTCCGGGGAAATTGTCGAACGAATCATACGCGGCGGGATGCGCTCGCCATCGTTGGCGATTGCCTGGAAAACTCCTGTCATCTGCAGCAGTGTCATGGCCATACCCTGACCAATGGGCAGGTTCGCAAATGTACCGCCGGACCACTGCGGACGCTGCGGCACCAAGCCGGAAGATTCACTGGGCAACTCGATACCCGTGGACTGCCCCAGCCCGAAGAGATGCAGCATCTCAGCGAAGCGGTCCTGACCCAAACGCTCTGCCAGCATTAGGGTGCCGACATTGGAGGACTTGCCGAATACACCGGTCGTCGTGAAAGCTTCCGTGCCGTGCTCCCATGCATCGCGCACGGTGACACCCGCCATATCAATCGTGCCCGGAACCTGCAGAACCTCATCCGGTGTGGTCTTGCCGTCTTCGATAGCGGCCGCTGCGGTAATAATCTTTGCTACAGAGCCCGGCTCAAATGGGTTCGATACAGCGGAGTTTCCGATAGTGCGCCCCTCTTCGAGCTCGGCCCCCATATCCTTATTCGGGTTAGCCGTGTCCGCCTGCGCCATTGCAAGCACTTCGCCGGTCTTCGCGTCGAGCACGACTGCCGACGCATCCTTCGCTCCCGAGTTGGCCTTCGCCTGGTTGACCTGCTGCTGGACAAAGTACTGCATGTCGAGGTCCAGGGTCAGCTCGTAAGTCGTACCGTCCACAGCTGCGTGGACATCGCGCGTGGATCCCGGGATTGCCACACCGTTAGAGGCGATATCAATGGTCTTGCCACCGTTAATACCCTGCAAAGTGGCATCACGAGAGGCTTCAAAGCCGAACTGGCCGACGCCATCCATGCCAATCTTGCCGATGACGTTAGCCGCCGTCGCCCCATTCGGGTACTGGCGAATATCCTGACGCTCCGCCACCAGTTCCGGATACTTTTCCACGATGGCAGCGGCCTTGTCCGGGTCGACATTACGCACGAGCACCTCATAGGTGCTGTCCTCATTGCGCAGCTTCTCCAGAATGTCCTTCGAGCTCACCCGGGACGGCGCGCTCATCACCGAGTTCTCCTCGGTTTCGGGTTCCGCTTGACGACGGCGACTGCTTCCCGACTTCTCCGCGTCGATGTCGGCCACGTCGAGTAGCTTCGGCAAATCCTTGGCGATCTGCTCGAGGCGTTCATCGTAGGTAGCGACATCATCCGGGCGCTGCTTATGGGCGTCCCCAATCCACTTGCGCAAAGTGTTCGGGTGAACGGTAATACTGCGTGCCTCCATAGTGAAGGCAAGCTGAGCTCCGTTACGATCGAGAATCGCACCGCGCCGAGCTGCATCAACAACTTCCACCGTGCGCTGATTCTGCGCCGCCGCCGACAGGTCAGGACCTGCGACGAGCTGCACCCAAGCCAAACGGGAGACCAGCACTACAACTGCGATAGCGCCTATAAACTGCAGCCAGTTGCGACGTCGGATGAAGTCCTTATTACTAATGCGCATTTTTTCGCGCGGGGGCACGCTTCGGTTGGTTTTAGCATCGAGCCCCCGGCTGCGCTGACCATCCCGAACGCGACTTTGGCCTCTGCGCTCACGGGATGTAATTCGGTAAGCACGTTCGCCGAAGTCATACCCCCCTCCACGGTTGGGGTAGTCGTCTTCAGATCGAATCATGCGCTAGTGCTTTCTACTAAGTCGATTCTCCCGCGCGCGATAACGTTAGGCGGTATTCCCTGCCATCGCGAGTACTGAATTAATTAGTCTACAGTCGACTGACCAGAAACAGTGGAACCGCCAGAATATCGGACAGTTGGCCAGTTTGGCCCAGTTTGTTTTCTAAGTTCCTACGGTGCTGGAGCTGGCTCGGGTGCCGGAGCTTCCGGTGCTTCCGGCGCCGCGACTGGCGCTTCTGGGGCTGGCGCTGGCGCTTCAGCCTCAGGCGCGGGTGCCGGAGCCGGCGCAGGTGCTGGTGCGGGCTCATGGTTCTGCGGCGCATACGGAGCGGTTGCCGGCAACCCGTTCGGACGTGGGTGCGCTTCCTCAATGGCCGGTGCCTGCATCCCCGGAACATTCTCGGTGTCCTTCGGGTTCGACGACGGCGCATGCGGAACATTCGGCGACTCACTGTTGAGGTCGATAATCTTCTGCTGCTTCTCATCGCCCGGTCGCACTTCCACGACCTTGCCTTCCGGATCAGTCGTCAAAACGGCAGGCTGCTCCGGATTGACCATGCCCTCTTCCACAGCACGCTGCGCGATAGCACCGGTTGACTTCATGTAAGCAACATCCCGCTCGAGCACCTCCAGCTGGTTACGCAGCTCCTTTTCCTTGGTCTGCGCAGCATCCAGCTGCAAGGATGTCGAGGTCGAAATACCCGACAGCCACATCGCCGCCACGATTCCGGCAACGACGAGAATAATCATCACGGCCGCACCGGCAAACTTGTGGTTATCCCTCGAGGACGTCGTAACGCGACGCCCACGCACCGAGATGACCTGCTGAGAACCTGTGCGCCCAAACCGCCTGCGCTGATAAAGATCCTGTTTCGTGCGGGCGCTGCGGCCGCGCTGACGAGTCTTCGTCTTGGCACCGGCGACGGTTGCAGATGCGCCGCGGGAGGTGCGCCGGGTGGGGGCGTGCTCCGTGATTGTCGTTGCCATGCTCGAAAGTTCTCCCAGTACTTAGATTGTGAAGGGTGCGTTTGGTGCGGTTGAAAGGTTTGGGTCAATCGGCTCGAATTCGCTCGATACAGCGAACTCTCACCGGTGCGGCTCGGGGGTTGTCTTCGATCTCGCTTGCCGACGCCTTTTCCGCACCTCTCGTGATGAGAGCAAAGTGCGGTTCATGCCCCGGAAGCTCCATCGGGAGCCCCGGTGGGGTTGTCGACTTCACGCGCTCCGCAAAGTCCTTCTTGACGATGCGGTCTTCCAGGCTCTGGTAGCTCATGAACACTGCACGCCCATCGACTGCGAGTGCATCGCAGACCTGTGGCAGTACATTTTCCAGAGCTTCAAGCTCACGATTTACCTCGATACGAAGAGCCTGAAACGTACGCTTGGCCGGGTGTCCGCCCTTGCGGCGAGATGCCGCCGGAATGGTTTCGTAGAGCAGCTCAACCAGACGGCCGGAGGTCGTAAACGGTTCCTTCTCCCGCTCACGCAGGATTGCCGAGGCGATCTTGCCGGCGAAGCGCTCGTCGCCGTAGGTCGATAGGATGCGCGCGATATCACCGTGCGAATAGGTATTGAGCACATCCGCTGCGGTAATCCCCTGGCTTGCATCCATGCGCATGTCCAGCGGGGCGTCGACTCGGTAGGCGAATCCACGATTGACCTGGTCAAGCTGCATCGAGGAAACACCGAGATCGAAAAGCGCACCTGCAATGCCCTTCTCAGCGGCGCGGGCGAGAATATCCTCCGCGCCACTTCCACCAGCGGCTGCAGGAATCTCACCACTGAGCACCTCGGCGAGCGAATCGAAACGCACACGGAAGGCTACAAAGCGATCACCGAAGCGCGCGAGACGTTCTTCTGCCCCTCGCAATGCATTGTCATCGCGATCGAGTCCAACAACGCAGAGCTTCGGGAACTGCTCCAACAGGTATTCCGTGTGTCCACCGGCACCAAGAGTGCCGTCGACAACTACTGCGTCGTCACCCAGCGCCTCGATGCCCGGGCGCAATAAATCAGTTACTCGGTGAAGCAAAACGGGGACATGACCAAACTCGCCGGACTTGCGATCATCCGCAGGTGCCGATCCGTTCATTTCCCCTCCTCACCGGGTATGTTCGCACTGGTCAGAGAATCTATCGAGTGTATTCCCGGTTTGCTTAACGACGAGTGCCGCGCCAGCAACCAGACCGCACCTCATGAGCACTACTGGGAATGCTGCTATCGGTGCTTAAAACAAAAAGCGGGGATGTTCACAGGGCCCCGCCTGACAGAACCTGGTATCGGGGAAGTACACCAGGGGCTATCAGGCAGAGTCCATGCGGACATTCCCTCTTTTCGGTTATTCCAAGCGGTTTATAAAACGCTGAACAGCGAGTCATCCTCACCTTCGGAGAAATCAGCTTCATGCTCCGCCTGGTAGGCCTCCCAGGACTCTTTGTCCCAGATCTCCAGAAAGTCAATAGAGCCGATAACCACGCACTCCTTGGAGAGATTCGCGTACCGACGGTGATCCATCGATAACGTGATTCGCCCCGAGCCATCAGGACGCTGCTCATCTGTGCTCGCCGCAAGATTTCGGATGAAAGCTCGCGCCTTGGCATTCGTACGAGAGGCCTTAGTAGCCCGCTGAGCTAATTTGACGAACTCCTCTTTCGGATACACCGCCAGAGAATGATCCTGCCCTTTAGTGACCATCAGGCCACCTGCGAGATCCTCACGGAACTTCGCCGGCAACGTCAGGCGCCCTTTGTCATCAAGCTTCGGCGTATAGGTGCCCAGAAACATGCGTCACTGGCCTCCTATCCCCGTGTCAACCTCAATGTCAACGCACAAACGCTTACCGAATTCAGGGATTTAGGCGTTGCCTTCAAGCAGAGCCAGAGGACTGTGCTTTCCCGCTGTGCCAAAATCTCGCCAAACTTTAAGCGCAAATCGGATATTCACTTCTGCAATGTTGACCAACCTCAATCAACATCACGCCCCACTTTACCCCACTATCTGCCACTATCAACACAAGAAGGAGAAAAATAGTCACAGCATCAGCGCAACCCCACCGCCAGGACATCCATTTTAACCCAATTGACCTGGGATTTTAAAGAATCACCTCGACAATTAAAGCGCGAATAAAAAGTGGGGCACCCACCCGCGACCACGCCGATAACGACGCCACACCAACCACATTGTTAACAGAAAGCAGTTTACGCCCCACTACCCACCACTTACCTGCTAAAAACCATCCAGATTCAACCTGGTCGCCAGACTTAGTGCGTTGACCTGCAATTTTGTTTCACCAGAGCCAAACTTTCGGAGATACCAACAACGACCGCAGATAAGAATTCCTCCATCCCAATAGCTAAGTGGGGGAAAGTGGGGACTCGGGGTGGGGCAAAGTGGGTGAGATCTTGTGGAGACGATTCACGTCTAAAAAAACCCAAAAAAGTGAGGGCAAGCCATCGCTGGCTTGCCCTCACTGTTAATTCTTGAGGCTTATCCCCTAACGGCCCTCGAAGCGGCCACGGAAACGCGATTCCAACGTGGAATCACCAGAGGAACCACGACCACCCGAGGCTCCTCGACGGCTCTTTGCCACTCCAGACTTAGACTTTCCAAAGTTCAGCCCCGAAGCAGAACTAGACTTCTTCTGCTTACCGGCGCCGGTCAGAGCCCAAACGCCGGAACCGAACATAAGACCAAAGCCGGCTACCGACAACACAATGAACCAATTGCTCACAGAGAAAAGAGCGACGCCGCCAATCAGCATCAGCAGGCCAAGGAGCATGAGCGCAAAAACCTGGATCGAAAACCCACGGGGTGCGCTGTTTTCCTCCGGAAAGTTGAACGCATTTCCGGCCATCGTCGAACTAAATTTAGGATCCTCAGCGTAGAGTGCAGACTCGATTTCGTCGAGCATCCGCTGTTCGTGCTCAGATAGTCCCACAATTCCTCCATCGCCTACTTGAGCATTGCCCACCGCGATACTGGCGAGCCTTGACCCTCAACCAACAATGCCGATACAGCAAAGTTAATCACAGGCCACCTGCTGCTAACGCGGCGTCCGTTAGCTTCATTCTTACCCCTTCAACGGGCGACTCACCTCTATTGTTCCATGAATCCGAACAATCCCCCATTTATTTAGGAAAGCAACGCTCTAGCACGCCCCCACCGGCTTACGCAGCCGCGGGCAGAACACCCAGCTCAGCCCGGACAGCCCCCAAGAATGCACAACTTAATTCCCACAGCTCCTGCGCCCGCCGAGAGTCAATGCGACGCGAAATACCCAACCGGACTTCCTCACGCAGTGCGGTGAACTGCTCGAACTTGGTGACCCAGCTATCAAATTCGGGCTGCTCTTTCTTTAAACGCAACCAGGCACTCTGTGTTGCCGAACGACGACGCTTAACTACCGAGCCCGAACGAGCGCCCGAGCCAGAACCCCCAGCCACCGACACATCGTCGCGATTCAACAGCGCGCCTGCGCAACGCAGCGCCGCACAGTAGGAAAGCTCCAACATCTCATCAGAGCTGGCATTCCGAGCATTCGCTAGCAGAGCCTCTGCCCGCCCCAGCAGCTCCAGCGATTGCCTTGAGACACCGACCGGGGCGACCGAACCCGACTGCGAAATCGCCCTAAACTCCACCACGTTCGACCTTGCCACCACCCTGCTTCTCCTTTCACGCAGCATTCACATGAGCACGGATTTTCCGCTTCCCCTTAGCGGGATTGACTGCAATCTATCCCCAACCCCGGACTACGCCAGGCATACTTTCGCACACCTGTTCGACTCGATGTTATTGCAGTAATCTCACAACTAAGTTCGTCTAAGTCGCTAATCTGGTCACTGTGAAATACAGCGTGGTTCCGATGACAGCAGGAGACTTCAATCTCCGCCTGCAAGAAGCAGTGGCTCTCTACATCACCGCGATGCAGTACAACCCCGCGATCTTGCCCGGTCGTCTCCACGAATGGCAGAAGCAAACCACTCAACCCGGCTTCATGGCTGCTGCAGCCATAGCTCACCCCGAAGAGCTCTCCCCTGCCCAGGCTCTCCGCGACCCGCGCTGCAGGTTGGTCGGCATCGGCTACTGCCGTACAGGATTGGACACGCACTGGTGGTATCGCCAGGTAAGAGATGGACTGCTCATGGACGGGCGCTCGCTACCGGACGTCGTCAAGCTCTTGGGCAACTACGCCGAACTGTCTGAGATTCACATACACCCCAGCTTTCAGGGGCGGGGACTCGGTAAACGACTGCTCCGCGAGTTGGTCGATTCCCGCCCAGAGACGCGAGTTCTGTTGTCAACCCCGGAATACCCGAATGAGGCCAATAGGGCATGGCAGCTCTACCGCCAATTTGGTTTCAAGGATGTTTTAAGGAACTTTTATTTCACAGGGGACTCCCGTCCCTTCGCAGTTCTAGGAGTAGATCTTCCCCGTGACATCATCACCGAGTGAACCTTCCACACCACGTCGACGGCTTTCGCCTCTGCGCATTGCCACCGCAATAGCCGGAATTGCCGCTATCTTGCCGCTCAGCGGCTGCTTTGACGCACAGGCTGGCATTACCATTTCCGGCGACGACAGGGTCTCGGGCACAATTCACGTAACACCCACGGAGGAAGTCCGTTCCCAATTTGAGCAGTGGCAAGTACCGGAAGATCTCTCCGACCGCGTCTCGCAGGGAGTAATCGACTCCTCCACAGGAAAGATGGAAGTCTCGTTCAACGAGCTGCACTTCATTGAACTCACCGATACGCTCCGACAGCTTTCCGACGATCGCGTAGACATCGACCTAGACCGTACCGGTGGCGGCAAGATTTCGATGAACGGCCACATGGATTTGACTCACCTGCCCGGCGCGAAGGTTGATTTCGTCGTCGCGTTCCCGGAGCAGGTTACTGACTCCAATGGCCGCCAGACCGAACCGAACAAGGTGGAATGGCAGCTCGCCAGTGGCGAGAACCATAATGTATGGGCTTCGTCGCCGGCTGGATCCACCAAGCGGAATCAATTCCTATTATTTGCCGGTGTGACCACAGCCGCCGGTGTCCTAGCCTCAGTGCTAGGTGTCCTGTGGGCGCGAAGAGTTCGCGACATGCAGGACTTTTAGCAATTAAAAACCGCCGCGCAGCATATCCTGGCCGGTGCCCCATTCGGGCGCCATGCCGAGGTTGTGCAAAACTTCCTGGGAGGCGCGAGCGAAGTTCATAGTCATAAAGTGCAGCCCCGGCACGCCTTCGGCGATGAGCCGCTCTGCCATGTTGGTCGAAAACTCGATACCAATCTTGCGAATCTCATCTTTATTGGCCTGCTCGTCACCATCTGCTGCCTTAATCAGGCGTTCCTCCAAATCGGATGGCAACTGTGCCCCGGAGAGCTCAACCTGCCTGCGCACTGAGCGCAGCGATGTAATCGGCATCAGCCCCGGAATGATGGGCTTGGCACCGTGCACTGGGTCGGCTTCCACCAGGCGGTCTCGAAGGCGCAAGTAGTGCTCAATATCGAAGAACATCTGCGTAATCGAGTATTCGGCTCCCGCGCGCAGCTTGGCCAGCGTGTACTGCGTGTCATGGTCCAAATCCGGCGAGCGGTAATGTCCCTCCGGGAACGACGCAATGCCGATTTCAAATTTCTCGAACTCCGGCTCGGCCTTAATTAGCTCAATCAGTTCGCTGGCGTAGTGCAGACCGCCCTCGGTCTCCACCCAAGGGCCAAGCGGGTCTCCCGGCGGGTCACCACGCAGAACGAGCAGATTCGTCAGCCCCGCGCTGAGATAAGAGCGCAGGATTTCCCGCAGCTCGTCGACAGTGTGCTCTACCAATGTCAGGTGCACAAGCGTTGTAAGCGGCTGCCTCGAAACGCGCTGGGCGATTCGCAGGGTGCGGTCGCGGCTAGAACCACCGGCGCCGTAGGTCACGGATGCAAAGGAGGCACCAAGATCATGGAAAGCCTCAGCTGCTCGGAGAAGACGTTCCTCGGCCGCGTCGTCACGCGGGGGCATGAACTCGACCGAGAAGGGAATACTGCCCGCGCTCGGCATTGAAAGCGCCTGGCGGATTGTCACTTGGCGGCCTGGCGACAGTGGCATTGTTGAGGACATAGTCACTCATACTAAGCGGTGTCCTATTCTTGAGTCAGCATTACCCGTCATCGACGAGAGGCTCACATGAGCGAAGAACTGGATTTGGCCGCGCTACAGCCCCGCGAAGTACCAGCTACTGTTACCAAAACGCTGGAGAATTACCTCAAAAGCCGTGGCGACGATGTCGCGTCGGTCGATGCGGTGTACACCGAGGCCATAGATTCGCTCCACTCCTTCGTCCTCAATGGGGGCAAGCGCGTGCGTCCAGCCTTCGCCTGGCAGGGGTGGTTGGGGGCAGGCGGCCTCGAAGGCCGTTTCTCCCCAGCCGAGGATTCCCTGGCTGTGATGAACGCGGTGAGTGCCTTGGAACTCATTCAAGCCTGCGCACTCATTCATGACGACATCATCGATGACGCTGATACGCGCCGTGGCGCACCGACTATCCACAAGGTATTCGAGGCCAAGCACGAGGCCAATAGCTGGAATGGAGCCGCCGACCGCTTCGGTATTTCCGCCGCGATTCTCATTGGCGATGTCGCCCTGACCTGGGCTGATGACATGATGCACTCTTCAGGCCTCAGCTCGGAGGCGCTAACCCGCGCACTTGTCCCCTGGCGGGCGATGCGCACTGAAGTACTTGGCGGCCAACTGCTCGATATCACGGCCGAAGCCAGCCGGGACAGTCGCGTCGAGACCGCTGAGAAAATCAATCTGTTCAAGACCGCCGCCTACACCATCGAGCGGCCGCTCCACATTGGTGCTGCGATTGCCGGCGCCCCAGCGGAATTGGTTGAGGCCTACCGCAGCTTCGGCCGCGATATCGGTGTGGCATTCCAGCTCCGCGACGATCAGCTGGGTGTTTTCGGCGATCCCGAAGTCACGGGCAAGCCTGCCGGCGATGACCTCCGCGAGGGCAAGCGAACCGTACTGGTCGGCCAGGCTTTAAGCCTCTACCTCGATTCCGCACCTGAAAAGGCCCGCTTTATCGATGAACGCCTGGGAGCGGTCTCGTCTGCTGCAGATATTGATGAGCTACGAAATCTCATCGCTGATTCCGGCGCTGCCGATGCCGTCGAACGTGAAATTGACCGCCTGACCAGCCGCGCTTTCTCCACTATCGAGAATGCCGACCTGCCTGCAACGTCGCGCGAGAACCTCATTGCTATGGGCGTTCGCGCCACCGCTCGTCAGCATTAGACCAGGTGTTGCGTAGTCATGCCCGCTGCTTCCCCCACTCGTGCCCCCATTAATTCCCCGCGTCTGCGACGTGCGGTCACTCGTCCTCATAAGGGCTCCAAACCACGACTGACCATCATCGGCGCAGGCCTGTCCGGACTTACCGCCGCGCTCTACGCCATCGCCGATGGCTACGATGTCACCGTTGTCGAGCGGGGAAGTTTCGTCGGCGGACGCTGCGCCAGTGAACCCATCACAGTCGATATCGACGAGCAATCGCTCACCGCAGTCTTCGACACTGGCGCAACTGTATGGACCATGCCCTCGCTTGTCGACGATGCCCTCGCCGCCGTCGGCCTCTACGCGCGCGATATCGACCCGGGTTTTTCGGCCTCCCCAATCACGCCCACCTACCGTGCGGAATTTGCCACCCGCGGCGGACTCGACGTGTTTTCCAACGAAGACATGATGGCCGATGAACTCGCGCGCTTCGGTGCCTCTGACTCCACCGTCGCCGGTTACCGCAAACTTCGCACGTGGCTGCAAACTCTCTTCAATGCCTGCTTCGACAACTTCATGTCCCGCAGCTTTGACCGCGTTACGGACCTATTCACCGGGCCCGGCGCGCTTCGCGACCTCACTACGCTCCTCCGACTCGGTGCCTTCGGCGCCCTCGAACCTAAGATTCGTGCCTTCCTCGGAGATAATGATCTCGCTCGCGTTTTCAGCTTCCAGGCGCTTTACGCAGGTGTGCCTCCCGCTAAGGCCCGTGCGGTCTACGGCTGCATTTCCCACATGGATACCTCGATGGGGGTTTACTATCCGCACTCCCCCGCATTTGGTTCGGGTATAGGCGCCGTCAGCGAGTTGCTCGCCGAGGCCGTCCGTCGAGCTGGCGGAACCATCGACTTCGGCGTTGATGTCACTGGGCTGAAAGTTGACGAAGCAGGCTTTGTCTCCGCCATCACCACGGCAACTGGCGAGCGTCCCACCGATGCCGTCATCGCTACGACCGATTTACCTGTGGTGCAGAGCTGGCTTCACGACGCGGCTACCTCTGCCGCCGGTAGCTCATCGAAGCGGCGAGGCCTTCGGAGCGTCGTAAAGCGGACGGGAGCGCGACGGTTGTTCCCAGTTCGATTTTCTCCATCGGCGGTGGTGGCGCACGGGCTGATTCCGGTTTCGGAGACTGCGACGTGGCCGAAGCGGCATCACCTGATTTCGTTTGGCGAAAAGTGGAACGAAACCTTTGAGGAGATCTCGTCACCGCGTCATGGAAAGCTAATGTCGGACCCATCATTGCTGGTCACCCGGCCTGCGGTGAGCGCGCCGGAGCGTATTGTCACAGATGCGAACGGCGTGCAGTGGGAGCCCGTCAGTGTGCTCGCGCCGTGCCCCAACTTGCAGTCGGCCAATCTGATCTGGTCACGAATCGGTGGGGACTACGTTGCGAAAATAACCGCTGAGCTGGAGCGGCGCGGACTGACCGGGATTTCTACGAAGTGGCGAGTCGGTCGGATCGATACCCCTCAGCAGTGGCAAGAACGCGACATGGGCGTTGGCTCGCCGTTTGGGCTGGCGCATCTGTTCCGACAGACGGGGCCGTTCCGTCCCCGCAACTTCTCTCCGAAGATGCCAAAGAATCTGACGCTGGCGGGATCGACGACGGTGCCGGGGGTTGGCGTGCCGACGGTCATGATTTCGGGACGACTTGCGGCACAGCGGTTTGAAACGCCTTAGCTCATGAATGTCTCCCGGATGTCTGCCGGTGGTCACTGACCAACTAGGATTAATGCATCAGCAATGTATCGATTGTTTAGGTTGACATGAATTTATCGCGGAGTGCTCAGCTGGGTGTCTACGGTGGCATCCTCATTGCTCTGGGCTCCTACGGTTCCGGTGCGAATCGCTACCGTGGCGGCCTTGTCCACGCTCTGGGACTCGACTGGATCACCTACGGTCACGGTCAGATTTTCTGTGAGATTGTGATTTGGGTAGGTATCGCCCTGCTGCTTATCTCGTGGCTGCGCATCGGGCGGGAACTGCTGTTCTCGAAGGGGACCATCCGGGACATTGTGGCCGGTTCTGCCCATGATGGCGACGCAGCAGACGCTGCGGTTCCAGCGAACGCTGGCGGCGATGAGTCCACGTTGCGTCGGTTCAATTCAATCCTGATGGCCTGGGCAATTCCCCTCGCGCTGGCCGCACCGCTGTTCTCTCGCGATGTCTATTCGTATCTCATGCAGGGCGCGATGGTCCGCGATGGGTTTGATCCCTACACTGAGGGAGCTGCAGCCAATCCAGGGCCGATGCTGCTGGAGGTATCCGCAGATTGGCGGAATACCACCACCCCGTATGGCCCGCTGCATCTGGGAATTGGCGAGGTCATCACGCGGATTGTCGGCGACAACATCACCGTCGGCGTGATTCTCTACCGCATTGTGTGTCTGCTGGGCTTCGCCGCCATTGTCTGGTCGATCCCGCGAATCGCCCGGGAGCTTGGAGCAAATCCGGCTTTCGCACAGTGGCTCGGTGTGCTCAATCCACTGGTGCTACTGCATCTGATTGCGGGTATGCACAACGAGGCACTGATGGTCGGATTGGTCAGCCTGGCACTAGTCGCCGCACTGCACATGGAGCGCATGCGGGGTGGCCTGGTCGCTGCTGTCCTCATCGGAATTGGCGTCGCGCTGAAAGCCACCGCTGTCCTGGCGCTGCCCTTCGTCGTGTGGATTGTGTTGACCAGGCGCGAGCCCATCGCCACGGTTCAAGAGATGCTGCGCAAGATTCCGGCGATTGCCGGTGTGGGCATCGTGTTGGTCGCAGTTTGCGTCGGCACGCTTGCAGTGGTGACGTGGCTGACCGGCTCGAGCTGGGGCTGGATTTCCGAGATCAGTGGCAATACCAAGGTGATTAACCCCCTGGCAGCACCGTCAGCGGTCGCTGGTGTGATCTCGGGCGTCACGGCGTGGTTCAACGACGACATCGGTTTCAATGTCATCGTCAGCCACACACGCGTGGTCTCCTCCATCATCATGCTGGTGGGACTCGTGATCTCCTGGTTCTACTTCCGAGCCACCCCTCGTAACAATGTCGCTGGCATGATTGCCGCCTACGTGGTGGCCTGCGTATTTAATGCCGTGGCACTTCCCTGGTACTACGCCAGCTTATTGACTCCCATGGGAACGATTCGCCCGCCACGATGGGTGGTTCAAGGCACCGTGTTGTTCACATTCATCCTGTCGCTGTCCTTCGCCGGCGGCGGCAATCACCGCTTCTACGACGTGCCCTGGATGGTTATCATTACCGTTCTCGGCTGGCTGGCCGTCGGCTGGCTGACCACTGGAAAATTCAGCTGGAAGTACCCGTGGCGTGACGATAAAACCGCCGCAGACACGGATTCCACGGTGGCGCCCCTGTCGCGGTCGACCGAGGTCGCATAGTTGTCCATGCCCACCCCACAGCCTCTCTCGACCATCGCGCTGCCACAGTCCTACGAGCTCTGCCGCGATATTATGGCCTCCCACGGTCGCACGTATTCCCTGGCCACGCGACTATTGGCACCCCGCCAACAGCGTGCGGTGTGGTCTCTCTACGCCTGGGCACGCATCGTCGATGACTACGTCGACTGCCCCGCCGACGCCGACCGCTCCCCCACGCACATCGAAGCCACGGTCACACGTTTAAGCGAGCTTTTCCACTCAGCTGTCGTCATCGGTTCGCTTGACGACGTCCACCGCGACCGCGACCGTGCCGTCATCTCGGCGGCCGCACAGACTTTTCGCGACTACGACATCGATCCACAGCTCTCTGCGGACTTTGTTCACTCCATGTTGATGGACGTGCCCGACACATCGTGCCACATTGCGCATTTTGAAACATGGGAGCAACTCGACTCGTATATGTGGGGCTCCGCAGCAGTCATCGGCCTTGAGATGATGCCCATCCTAGGCACCCGCGCAGGGGTCTCCCGCGAGGAAGCCACTCCCTACGCAGAGCTCCTGGGAAAAGCCTTTCAGGTGACGAATTTCCTCCGCGACATCGCCGAGGATTTTCGCCGTGGCCGTATTTACCTACCACTGAATGAGTGGGAGGCCTTCGGAGTGGGTACCGAGGAGATCGGCTACTGTGCCGCCACGGGACAGACGACCCCGGCGGTACGTCAGGCATTGGCCTTCTTCATCGCTCGCAACCGCGCACTCTATGCCGAAGCCAGCAGCGGCGTGGACATGTTAGAGGTGCCAGGGCGTCAGGCTATCCGTGCCGCGGAGATTCTCTACTCAGACATTCTCGGCGAAATTGAGCGCATGAACTACAACGTCTTTGCGCAACGCGCTCAAGTGGGACGCGCTCGAAAAGCAAAAATCGCCCTCCCGCTGCTTTTCACAGCAGTGGCCGGGCGATTACGACAGGAGCTATCGCGGGCGTAGGACGGCGGGCGTAGGACGCCGTCCGGGTCTTTACAACGCCATAGCCTGTGCGCGGCGCATTACTTCGCGTGCAAGGTGACCGTGCAGGGCGTCCACCGGACGTCCAGGCAGAGATTCATCTTCGGTGAATAGCCACTCCAGCGTTTCTTCTCGCGTGTAGCCGCCGTCGGCAAGCAATGCGAGTGCGCCAGGTACAAAACGCGCGACCTCATCATCTTCAAAGAAGCGGGCGGGAATTTGTGCAATGCCGTCGCGGTGGACTGCAATAAGGCGACCCTCCTGCAGCAACGCGTGAATTCGAGTGACGGTGACGCCAATGAGGTCAGCGGCATCGGGCAGCGCAAGAGTGGGTTCGTCGGCGCTCAGGACATCGTGGCAAGTTGGAATCTTTCTCACACTGGTCACTTTAGCGCGTTGGCCTTGCAGTAGGTACGTCCCCATATACTTATTAGAAGCAACTGATTGGAACAGGGAAGGCTGGTTTATGTCGCAGCTTGTCGAGGGGCAGATTCTCGATGGTCGCTACCGCATCGGAGCCACCATCGCACACGGTGGCATGAGCACCGTGTACTGCGCCACCGATTTGCGGCTCGATCGCAGGGTGGCCGCAAAGGTCATGGATCCGCGTTTTGTCGACGACGAGTCTTTCCGCATCCGCTTCGAACGTGAGGCCCGCGCGGTCGCGCACCTCAATGACGAGTCGCTTGTCAACGTCTACGACCAGGGCACGGACCCGGCGGGGCATGTTTTCCTCATTATGGAATTCGTCGACGGTGGGACCCTCCGCGAACTGCTCCGTCAGCGCGGTCCGATGCCTCCGCATGCAGCTGCCGTCGTGATGCGCTCAGTTCTGCGCGCCCTATCGGTGGCGCATTCCCGCGGCATGGTGCACCGAGATATCAAGCCGGAAAATGTGCTGATTGCCTCGGACGGGCGAGTGAAGCTGGCGGACTTCGGTCTAGTGCGCGCGGCCGCTGATGCCAAGGTGACCTCTAACTCGGTCATCGTCGGCACCGTCGCTTATCTGGCTCCGGAGCAGGTCACGGGTGAATCCATCTCCCCTGCATCCGATGTGTATGCGGCGGGTATTTTGCTCTTTGAGCTGCTTACCGGCACCACGCCATTCATCGCCGATTCTTCGCTCGGCGTTGCCATGAAGCGATTGAACGAAGATGTCCCGCCACCCTCGGAGTTCATCGACGGCGTTCCCGAGGAGTTCGACGAGTTGGTCGCCCGCGCTTGTTCCCGCAGGCCGGAGGATCGGTTTGAGACGGCCGAGGAATTCGGTGACGCACTCGAAGACATTGCGGACAAACTCGCGCTGCCACCATTCCGCGTGCCGTCGCCCGTCAATTCAGCAGCCGCCAACGCTGCCGCCATGGAGGGGCTCACAGAGGACTTCCACCGACCGGGCAACGACCATTTCGATGACAGACACGGCACCGCAGAGACGGCACCCGAGCGCTTCGGTCACGACGGCTATGGCTTCTCGACGGACGCACCCGGTAGCCCCGTTTCTTCCCGACCACCGGGACCACCAAACGTTTTCGATGATTTCGACGACCCGGATGCGGGGCGGACACGCACTTTCGATCGCTATGACGAGTACAACCCCCCTGGCTGGGAATCCCCGGAGCCGTCTGGTGGAGCTCTCGTACCAGCCGACGTTCCAGGCGCTCCGGAATATCCGCTGCCGCCGGACACTCAGGGCCCACAGCACCCACAGCATCCGCAGCCGCGATCTGCTCAGACTCAGACGCCTAAGAGCCGTCGAGCTACCCGACAGCGGACGCGCCGTGGATGTGCATTGTGGCTGATTATCGCCCTGGTTGCCACGTTGGGCATGGGGCTTGGCGCGTGGTGGCTGGGCTCTGGCCGTTACGGCGAAGTGCCCTCTATCACTGGGCTGTCGCAACCACAGGCGATGACCGCAATCAGTGAGGCGGGCTTTGAACCGGTGGTTGATGAGCGCTACGACAACGATGTCGCAGTGTCCCAGATTATTGGCTCGGACCCCCTGGCTGGAGCGCGGGTTGTCCGCGGTGATGATGTTCGCGTGCTGGTCAGCCTCGGCCGCCCGACTGTGCCCGCATATCCCGCGAACCACTCAAAGGAAGTGTTCAGTGCTGCCCTAGCTAAGCGGACGTTGAAAGAAGAGGTCGGAGACCCCGTCTTTTCCGATGATGTCTCCACCGGCGGCTTGGTATATGCGGTTCCTGCTCCAGGACAGACCGTCGAAGTTGGCTCAGTTGTGACTGTGCATTACTCCAAGGGGCCAGCACCGGTGAAGGTGCCAAAAATCGTGGGGCTTCAAGAGGATGAAGCTCGTGAGCTGTTGAGCAAGGCCGGGCTGGAAGTCCGGGAGGTATCGGCGGAGTTCTCCTCCTCTGCTGAGCCGGAAGAGGTTCTTTCCGTGTCTCCTGAGGAAGGCACTGGCCTCGAACGCGGTAGTTCTGTGACGTTGACCATTAACAACGGCATCGAAGTGCCCAATGTAGTGGGCAAGTCGGAAGATACTGCTCGCCAAATACTGCAGCGCGAGGGCATTGAGGTAAGCGAAGTAAAGGACGCGTCCTCCTCCTCGCGCGACTACGGCCGTGTCGACGCAGTCTCACCGAGTGCAGGTCGTCTGGTTAACCCCAATGATGCGACTGTCACGCTGACCGTGTCCAGAGCAGTGAAGGTTCCGCAGCTGCTGGGTAAAACTGTTGCGCAGGCACGTCGTGAAGCGGAGAAACAGCATCTTCAGCTCGACATCGACGGCTCTGCGAACGATGACGATCGCATCGTATTGCAGTCACCCCGACCGGGCGCTAAGGCCACGGCGGGTGACAGCATTTCGGTCAGCACTCTGTAAAAAAGTGCGGCGCTCTACTGAGTGCGGTGCTGCACTAGCTGGGCTAGTTGTACCTAGCTGAGCTGGTTGCAACTAGTTGCGCAGCATCTCGGCAACCAGGAAGGCCAGCTCCAGCGACTGCTGAGTGTTCAAACGCGGGTCGCAGGCGGATGCGTAACGGCCTGGCAGATCGACATCGGAAATGTCCTGCGCGCCACCGAGGCACTCAGTGACATCTTCGCCGGTCAGCTCCACGTGGATACCACCCGGGTGCGAGCCGATCGAGCGGTGCACCTCGAAGAAGCCCTGAACTTCGTCGACAATGCGGTCGAAGTGGCGGGTCTTGTAACCATTGGAGGCCGAGTAAGTGTTGCCGTGCATCGGATCGCACTGCCAAATGACCTTATGACCAGAAGCTTCCACAGCCTCAACGATGGGAGGCAGCACGGAGCGAACCTTGTCATTGCCCAGACGCGAAGTCAGGGTCAGGCGACCAGGCTGGAAGAACGGGTCGAGCTTGTCGGCGTAAGCGACAGCCTCCTCCGGCGTGGTGGTCGGGCCAATCTTCACACCGACGGGGTTGCCAATCATGGCAGCCAGGTTGATGTGGAAGTCCTCAATACCACGGGTGCGCTCACCAATCCACAGCTGATGCGCGGAGAGGTTGAACAGCTCCTGATTGCCATCGTTTTCAGACAGGCGCAGCATAGCGCGCTCGTAGTCAACAACCAGTGCCTCATGCGAGCAGTAAATTTGCGCGGTCTGCAGGTTCGAGTCCGCAACACCACAGGCAGCCATGAACCGCAGTGCGTGATCAATCTCGCGTGCCAGGTCCTCGTAGCGGGCACCAGCCGGCGAGTTGCTGACGAACTCACGGTTCCACTCGTGCAGACGATGCAGGTCAGCGGTGCCCGAACCTGTCAGTGCACGTACCAGGTTCATCGCCGCAGACGCATTGGCGTAAGCACGCACCATTCGAGCTGGGTCGTGAACTCGAGCTTCTTCAGTCGGCTCAACGCCGTTGACCATGTCGCCGCGGTAGCTAAGCAAGCCGTCGCCGTCGATGTCCTTCGAGCGCGGCTTAGCGTACTGACCAGCGATACGAGCCATCTTTACAACCGGGGTGGATGCGCCGTAGGTCAGCACAACGGCCATCTGCAGCAAGGTCTTCACATTGGCGCGAATGTGCGGCTCAGTATTGGACTCAAAGGTCTCCGCACAATCACCGCCCTGCAGCAGGAAGGCCTTACCATTAGCGACGTCGGCAAGCTCCTGACGAAGCTTACGAACCTCAGGCGCGACCACAATTGGCGGCACCGATTCGAGAATGCGACGCACGTTAGCAGCGGCGCGGGCATCCCAGCTTGGCTGCTGTAGGGCTTGGCGGGATACGACATCAGCAAAGCGCTCAGCCATGTCGCCGGGAAGCGGTGGCAGATCGGGCAGGTCATCTACAGGGAGATCAATAGTCCAACTCACAGAAGTTCATTGTAGTGCCCCTGCCAGAAGGGTGTTAGTCAGGTCACCAAATATTCGAATTCCGTTGCTTAATCAAGCGGCAACTTCTGTGCAATCTTTTGAAACTTCAGCAGATTGTGCTGGGCATCTGCCAGCGCGTCGTGCTTACCTGCAGTCTGTTTCGGCAACCGTGGCTTGCCCGCCATCTCCCAGTACTGCTTGAGTTCACGGGTATAACGTGGCATGAACTGCGGCAGCTTGGTCATATCACCCCAAAGCTGCACCAACGCAATGTGATCGTAGGCGCCTACCCAAGCCCACAGCTCTGGGCTGCCCGTACCGGGTTCGGTGAAAAATGCCAGCAGTTCCTCGCGGATCGTGTCCCGGTTCTTCCACAGCGGAGATGAGGGGTTGGGCAGCTGATTGAGCACGTTGGCCCGCACCCACGGGCCGGCCTTGCTCTCATTGAACTCGGTAGACACCGCGTAGTATTCGCGGCCGTCCTCAGCTACGACACCGATGGAGACAAGATCAATAGTCTTGCCGTCTTCAATAAACTCGGTGTCATAAAAATAACGCACGGTGTGGAATCCTCTCCAGCCTCGGCCTCGCGTCGGCTACCTCGCGACCAAAAGACCGTGGAGCCCTACCGAGCAAATCTTACCCATGCACCGAATCGCCATAGGAAGTGTGCAGCCCCACTGTCGCGAAAACTATCTGCGCCTAATTATTCTAGCGAGCGCGTCGGAACCAGCGACGGGGGGTCGGCTTCGGCCCCGGAGCCGGAGTAGTGAGCTCTCCACCCGGTTCGGTTCCCGCTGGATAGCCGGTGCCGGCCTCCAAGGACTTCTTCACATCAGTCGCGTAAGCATCGACATATTCCTGACCAGAAAGCTTCTGAATTTCCTTAATCAGGTCATCCGTCAGTGCCCTGGCCGCTTCATACTCATCGCTGTACTTGGCTTTGTACTCCGACGGATCAATCGGATCGCCGATAATCGTGCCGACCTTCACCGGACGAGGAATCCACGAACCAATCGGGTTGGCTTTCTCCGTATCAATCATCGCCATTGGGAACACCGGCACACCGGCCTCCAGCGCGACACGTGCCGCACCGGTTTTACCGCGGTACAGTCGACCATCGGGACTACGGGTGCCTTCCAAGGAAATGCCCAGCAGGTCACCGCGTGACAGCACCTTCAAGCCGGCGTTCAGCGCATCGCGAGCTGCATCACCAGAGGTACGGTCAATCGGCACCTGCCCCACCGAGGAGAAGAAGAACTTCTGGATACCGCCGACAAAGCCCGGCGTGGTGAAGTACTCCGCCTTCGCCAGGAACGTCAGCTGACGACGGCAGACCAGTGGGAAGAAAAAGTGATCCATCACAGCAAGGTGGTTCGACGCCATCAGCGCTGGACCTTCCTGAGGAATCTTCTCACCACCGATGTAGTACGGGCGATTATAGATCCGCAGCCAAGGGCCAATGAGGATGTACTTAAAGAACTTGTACCAGCGATTATTCACAGTTTAAAACTATACAGGTTCAGTTGGTCCGACGATCCATCTCCGCAGCCATTCCCCCACCTTTTCGCGGGCGAATTCCCCTGCAATCCCCAAATTGACGCTTTACGACGATGTCGCACCCTCGGCAGCCACAACGCTGCGCGCAATATCCGCCGCACCAATCAACCCAGCATCCGCACCTAGTTCAGCGACCCGCACATCCGCTACCGGACGATAGCCAGCGCCGGTGAGATTGCGGGCAAACTCGGCCTTGGCCTTGTCCAGGTATAGATCAGACGCCGAGGCAACACCGCCACCGATAACAATCAATTCCGGATCAAAGACATCGCCCACCATCGACAGGCCACGCCCCAGCCAGGTAGCAAAGTCATCAATCGCAGCTAGAGCCAATTCATCCCCCTGGCGAGCAGCCGAGACGACATCGGTACCAGTTACCGAGCCGGCCACGAGCCCGTCGGTAAGCCGCGAGAAGTAGCGACCGGATTCAGAGAGTTCCTGAGCGGTGGTAACCAACGCCGTACCCGAGCAGTAACGCTCCAAGCAACCACGCTTTCCGCAGGAGCAGGGACGACCATCCGGCACAACGGTGAGGTGGCCGAATTCCGGCGCCGTGCCGTACGCGCCACGGTAAATCTCACCCCCCTGCATCATCGCGCCGCCGATTCCCGTACCCAGCGCAAACAGCACCCAATTATCCGCACCGCGAGCCGCACCAAAGCGATACTCACCCCAGGCGGCCGAGTTGGCATCGTGCTCAAGCTGCAGCGGACATGGGAGAAGCAAGGATAAACGCTTGACGACGTTCGCATCGCGCCACGGCAGATGCGGGGCAAAACGAACCGTCTGGCGGTCAGAATCCAAAAAACCAGCTACAGCTAAACCGATGGCGCTGACATCTGGAAAGCGTTCAACCAAGCGCTCGGATGTCTGGACAATGCCACGTTCAATGGCATCCACACTGCCATCAGAACTGGTCTGAACTCGATACAGCACCTGCCCATCAGCGCTGACCACTGCAGCGCGCAGGTTTGTTCCACCAATATCAAAACCGATAGCCGGGCGATCAGCGGCGTCGGACTCGTCTGAGTTCGGATGAATCGGAATATCGGTGGACATAACAGTTGATTATAAAGGGATTGCGCAGGTTCGGAGAATTCGGCGAGCCCGAGCAGCCATGACCTCCCAGGTCCACGACTGCACAACATGCTCCCGACCACAGGCTCCCATCGCCGCCGCGCGCTCCGGATTATCCAAAATCTCAACCAGCCCGGTGGCGACGCTGCGCTTCGAGGCCCCGTCGACAACGATGCCAGTTTCGCCATCGATAACTGTCTCCGGGGCGCCACCAGACTTGCCAGCTATGACAGGGACACCGCAGGCCTGTGCTTCCAAGTAGACAATGCCGAGGCCTTCTACATCGAGGCCACGTCCGCGGGTTCGGGCGGGCATGGCAAAAATGCTGGCCGCATTGTAATAGGCGGGGAGGTCATCATAAGAGACCTTGCCGGCAAAAATAACCTGCTCGGAGACCCCGAGCTTTACTGCCAGCTTTTTCAATTCTCGGTTCAACGGACCAACGCCCACGATCAGCAACCTGGCATCCGGGTGCTGCTCAAGAACCTTAGGCATGCTGCGAATCAGCATATCTTGGCCTTTTCGGCGCACTAGCCGAGAAATACAGACGATAAGCGGCTGGGACTCACCGATTCCGTGGTGCTGCCGGATCTTCTGTCCCGCCTCGGGGTCCGGGGAAAATCGCTCGATATCGACACCGGAAGGCAGGCGTTCAAATGCTGTTTGCGGACCAAAGGCTGCCGCAAATCGACCACGGGTGTAGCGGGAAATATAGGTCACAACATCGGAGCTCTTACCAATGCGCCTCAGCATCTGGCGGGCCAATGGCAGCATCGACCAGCCCACTTCATGTCCGTGAGTGGTAGCAACGATGCGGGTGGCACCTGCGCGACGGCATGCGTCGGCAAGCAAACCAAGTGGCGCGGCGGCACCAAACCATACGGTGTCAATGCGTTCGGTGCGAATAATCTGAGCGGCGCGACGAGCTACGTGCGGCAGTGGCAGCAGCACGGAATCACGCATGCGATAAACACGGTACGGTAGCGACTCGTCGTAGGCGCGGAGCTTTTCTTCGGGGGCTCGCGAGGACGCGAGGACTACGAGGTTCTCCGGATCCAAACGAGCACAGAAATCACGCAGGTAGGACTCGATTCCACCATCGCGAGGCGGGAAGTCATTCGTAATGAGCAGTACGCGCGCAGACATGGAGCCGAGTTTATCTACCTTGACTAAAAGGACGCGAGGTCACCTGCCGCTAGTTAGAAGCGGACAGCGCCTTGGTACGGGCCACCTTGGTCGATGGAAACGACCTGGACTGGAATACCGTAGTCGGAAGCATGGACAATCTGACCATTGCCGATGTACATGCCCACGTGCGTGATTCCCGGGTAGTAACCGATGATGTCGCCCGGCTGCAGCTGGTCGCGGCTCACCGGAGTACCACCGGCGAGCTGTGCCTGCGAGGTCCGCGGGATGGACTTACCAATCTGCTGGTACGCCCAGTACATCAGGCCGGAGCAGTCGAATGCGGAGGGACCAGCAGCTCCCCACGAGTACGGGGAACCCAGCTTCGACATCGCGGCATCAACTGCGGCGGAAGATCCGAGCAGTTTGTCCAACCCTTCGGTAATTGGGTTGTTCTTGGAAATCCAGATTTCCCGCTGTTCGGGGCTCAGCGATTCAACCATGGACTTGACATGCTCGGCGCGCTCATCAAATTCGGCGCTGCGCTTGTCCAAATCATCGCGGCGCTTGGCCAGGTCATCGAGCTGCTTGCGGATATCGCCCTGCAGACGCAGCGCATTGGCCTTGCCATCCTCGGCATCCTTGCGGGCTTGCACCGCACGGCTGACGACTTCATCGTTGTCGCGGAACATCTTGTTGATGTAGCCGGCACGGTCGATAGCGTCCTGAGCACTGGAAGATCCCAGGGCGGCAGACAATGGGTCGACGATTTCACCACGCATCCGCTTCTTCGCGAAGTAGGAAATCTCACCAGAGAGCGCCTTGAGATTATCCTGTGCTCGGAGAACCTGATCCTCAGAGTGCTTCAGTTCCCCTTCGGCGTGCCGGAGTTCCTCTTCCTTGGCCTGAACCTGAGAATCCAGCTCGGTAACTTCCTCAGAAACCGCTTCGGTATCCCGAGAAATCTTCTCCAGCTCTGCAATAATGCCGTCTGCAGTAGCCAGATCCGGGGCTGGCTGTTCATCCTGCGCAGAGGCAATCGGCGCCAAACCTACGGAGCCAAAGGTTAGCCCAGTCACGACCGTAAGCCCGACTACACCGCGACGAGAGTTGTGGCGACGGCGAGAGGCACGGTGACGCGACAAATCCAAACCCTTTTCAAGTTGTGTATTCAAATTTCTTCCCCGAAAAACAAAACATCAAACCACTTGACGCATTCGAGCAAATTGTAGCAGCCTTGCCGCGGAACAACACACCGACAAACCGCCAGCACAAAGGGGTATCCAAAGGGAGTAACCAGGATAGCCCTTCGACTCCACGCATTGCGTAACCGCAGTAGAAAAACAAAAAATGAGGCGAGTGCCCCTATAGTGCTTTACGACGCGCATAGCGTCAGCACCCGGGCGCTCGCCTCAGTGCCCCCTCGGTAAAAAGAGAGCCAAGGCTCTGCGGGGCATCAAGGCCCCGCAGGTTGTCATCCGTTCAAACAGATTAGAAGCGGACGAAGTTGTGAACCGGCATGTAGTTCATCGGAGCTTCCTTGACGACATCGCCGGACTGCGGAGCGTGAATCACGTTGCCGTTGCCGGAGAAGATGCCGACGTGGGTAGCGCCAGAGTAGAAGGAAACGATGTCACCCAGTGCCGGGCTGGAGACCGCGGTACCCTGGGAAGCCTGCGCCTGGGAGGTACGCGGGATCGACTTACCGACCTGCTGGTATGCCCAGGAGGTCAGACCGGAGCAGTCGAAAGAGTTCGGACCGGTAGCGCCCCACACATACGGGGAACCGATCTTGGAACGTGCAGCGGAGACGATAGCCGAACCAGTGGACGGTGCTGCAACGTTTGCAACGCTGCCGGAGGTAACCTCACCTGCGATGTCGTTGAACTTGCCAACAACATCCTGCATACCTGCAACCTGCGGGGTATCGAAGCCGTTCAGTGCGCCCTGGATGTCGTTCAGCGGGTTAGCGTTAGCGGTCGGAACTGCGAGAGCGGTAACGCCGGCGACAGTTGCGCCAAATGCGACTGCGTTGCGTGCAAAGTTAGAACGGCGGTGGTGCTTGCCCATTGTTTTGAAACTCCAAAATCTTCCTGTTTAGCCGACCGGGTTAGCTGACGGGTTCGGAAGAATGGAAGACTTCCTACCCTCCGGGATTTCCCTTTGGGATTCACCCCATGGTTCGAGGTGGGTCCCCGGCTCGAATCCCCTGAGGCTCTCACTACTTAGACCCTCAGGACCTTCGATAAGGCTCTGTGTTTTCTTATCAATGACCGGCACCAACTCAGTGGCCCCGTTTCAATGTCTCGATAAGGTTACGAAATGGCATCAAGTTTTGTCTAGCCGTTTGTCCAGAAAACCGCTCGAGGCCCGGTTGTTACCATCGATAGAACTAAACCGTTACCAAGCTGTTACAACTAAACACTCCCCCTATAGCGGAATAATAACAGTTTGATAAACGTGTCACTACCTGGCATTTTGAAGTCCGCCGAGAACTTTACACTTAATGCCTTAAAGTCGACACATTTTTATCGCGGGCTCAAAACGTGTTTTATGTCACACTCCAGCTTGCAACAGCTCAATTTGCTCAAGTTTCACAGTTTTAACACCACTAGGAGCGCTCAGCATAGGATTATTGACGTGGATTCAGGACAACAGCACTTCCCTCTCGAAGGCACCGTCGATGATTCTCTTTTCAACACCACCTTTGTCGTCGTAGACCTGGAAACGACCGGATTGAAGGCCAAAAACGACCACATCATTGAAATTGGGGCCATCAAAACCCGTGGCGGTAAGACAATTGGCACCTTTTCCAGCTTCATCGACCCCGGTATGGAGATCCCCGACCACATCACATCTCTGACCGGCATCACTACCGCCGATGTTGAAACCGCCCCACAGCTCGGCACAGTTATTACTCAGTTCCTCGAATTTGCCCGGGGAAGCGTCTGGGTTGCGCATAATGCCAAGTTCGATATTGGATTCCTCCGCCAGGCTTGCACAGATTTGGGCCTAGATTGGCCGAGCCCCAGTGTCGTAGACACCCTCACGTTGGCGCGTCGCGTCCTCGACCGCTCACAAGTTGGCAGTTTCAAGCTCTCACAGCTCGCACGGTACGTCGGTTCTCCGAATCGCCCCACCCACCGGGCGCTTGACGACGCAATCGCAACCGTCGACGTCCTTCACTACCTCGTGGAGAGACTAGCTGGCGATGAAGTACAAACAGCGTCCGAGCTAGTGCACTACTCGCCCACCGTCGCTCCAGAGGTTCGTGCTAAACGGCACCTTGCCGATGGAGCTCCGCACACCCCTGGTGTCTATGTTTTTCGGTCAAGAAATGACGACCCCTTATATATAGGTACAGCTCTCGATTTGCGACGTAGACTTCTGCAGTATTTCAACGGTACTGATTCTCGTCGCAAGATTACGGAAATGGTCTCTCTAGCCGAACGCGTCGAGATCATCGAGTGCCCGCACGGCTTCGCTGCAGAAATTCGCGAGGCTCGTCTGATCTCTGCACTCCGTCCGCCCTACAACCGACAACGCACCGAACCAACCCGCGGCTGGTACATCGTCCCCACTAGCCCCGGTCGGCCTGCCAAGATTAGCCGGGCAGTCACCGACGCCCGCAGCCTAGGTCCTTTCCGCACGCGCGACACCGCTACTGCCATCCGCGACAGGTTCTCCGCGCTTAACGACGACTTTGCGATAACAACCGCTCAGATCTCCACCACCGGCGCAGACGAGATCGCAGACATGATTGCAGAGATATCAGCACTTGCCGAAGCACACCGCTTCCAACGCGCGGCAGTGCAACGTGACCGCGCCGCGGAGTTCATTATCAGCTTGGACAAGCAGCAGCGCCTGAGCATGCTTGCCGCCATCCCATCTCTGCAAGCCGCTTTCCCCGATGGCAATGGCGGCTGGCATCTAGCGGAAATTCGCTACGGCAGGTTGGCCGGCGCCAGCACCGCACCACGTGGCGCGGAAATGAACTACATCATCGAGCTCATGGAGAGTTCAGCCCAAACAGTCACTCCAGATGATTCCTTATATAAAGGAGCATCGATTGATGAACTCAGTATTATCTGGAAATGGCTGCAGCGCCCGGAGGTACGAATAAAGCCCACCGGAGGCGAGTATTCCTACCCTAGGTTAGGCGCAGGAAAATACCTTCAGTGGGCAATTGACGCGCAGCAAGCACGTCGTGAAGCGCGACGCGAACCTTAACCCTTCATCGCCGCGGTAAGGATGTCCAAGCACAGCCCCGACTGGAGCGTTTCCTTGACCTCTTCAATGGAGTCGGCCATAGCTTCCTTTAGCGGACGGCCACTCAGACCACGCGAAATGGCGATTGCGGCGGCGGAGTTAAGGATGACTGCATCGCGAATCGGGCCTTCGAGCTCGCCAGCCCAAATGCGACGTGCAACATCAGCGTTGTAAGCAGGGTCACCGCCACGCAGCGCGTCAATTTCGGAGTACTCCATGCCATAGTCATGTGGATCGATGGCATCTTCGGCAACTCCACCGTTTTCCACAATAAAGACCTTGGTGGGGCCAGTAACGGTAATCTCGTCGAGGCCATCGCTTCCGCGAACCACCAGCGCGCGCTGACCACGGCGGGCGAAGGTGTCCGCCATCGTCTCCATCTGATCTTCGAAGGCACAGCCAATCAAGCTCGCCTGCGGGCGTGCTGGATTCGTCAGCGGCCCCAACAGGTTGAAGACTGTCGGAACCGCTAGCTCCTTACGCACCGGTCCAGCGAAGCGCATGGCCGGATGAAAGCGAGCGGCAAAGAGGAAGCGCACGTAGAAATCCGGATGTTCCGGAGAAGTAACGAGACCGTTCTCAATGTCGATGCCAAAGGCCTCCAGCATGTCAGCTCCGCCCGACTTCGAGGAAGCCGCGCGGTTACCGTGCTTGAGCACCGGCACACCGCTGGCCGCGATAACAATCATGGACATCGTGGAGATGTTGACGGTATTTGCGCCATCACCACCGGTGCCGACGATATCGACTGCACCGCGCTCAATAACACCGGCGAGCTGTGGATCATGAACTGGGCGGGCAAATGAAAGCATGCCCTCAGCCGCAGCATCGAGCTCGGCAGCCGTAATCCCCTTGGCGAGGAGACCGAAAGCAAACGTTGCGGTCTGCACGTCTCCGGAAGCACCGGACATGATTTGATCCATGGCGAATCGAATGCCCTCACCGGAAACTTCGCGGCCAGCGCCAATCGTGGAGAGAACATGGCGCCAGTTTTCGACCGCCCTCTTATCGCCGATCTCGCTCATCGCCACTCCCTTCCACTAGATAGTCAAGTCTGTATTCGTACTTTATTAATACAACTGCACCTAGGTACTGCTGGCTATCCCGCCCACCAGGCGCACCACATCACAGGGCTGTTGAAAAAAATCCCACCGTGATGTACGTAATAAGACAAGATACCTCCCCCATATATCCAGCGCATCACCAGGTCCACCTTTTGCGTTCACCGAAAATCTCACCCCCATTGGGGCAACTGGAAAAATACGATATTAAACAGAGCCGAACCTGCGATAAACTAACCGACAACTGATGTCGCAGTATCGCTAACCCAGGTTCACCGGAGGTGAACCTGGCAGTCCAGGGGATGGACACCGCGCAACTCAGCACAACCAAACCCTCGAATTCGCCCGCGTCGGATAAAGACACCGGAAAGTTCCCATCAGGGGGAAAAATTAGTGAAATTCTCAGAAACCTTTCCTCGCGACCTGGGATTTTAGGAATTTTTATACAAAAACGGGGGTTGCAACGTGACTACTCCTTAAGAACAGTACATACTGTTAGTTGTGACGAGCGCAGTTGAAAATCAAGGTATGACAGCACCACGTCGTGCTGCGACACTGAACCGACCGAATATGGTCAGTGTCGGCACGATTGTGTTCCTGTCTCAGGAATTAATGTTCTTCGCCGGTCTGTTCGCGATGTACTTCGTGTCACGCGCGAACGGCCAGGGCGATTCGTGGGATTGGGGTACCGGCCACCTCAATGTCCCGTACGCACTATTGATCACCGTGATCCTAGTGTCGTCTTCGTTCACTGCCCAGTGGGGCGTGTTCGCGGCCGAGCGTGGCGACGTTTTCGCACTCCGTAAGTGGTACGCACTGTCTACCGCCCTGGGTGCAATCTTCCTCGTCGGCCAGGCTTACGAGTACTTCACACTGGTTAGCCACGGTCTGACCATTCAGAACTCCATTTACGGTTCGGTCTTCTTCATCACCACCGGATTCCACGCAGCCCACGTCCTCGCGGGTGTGCTGGCTTTCGTTGTGGTGCTTATCCGTACCTCCAAGGCGAAGTTCACCCCGGCACAGGCCACTGCTGCCATCGTGGTCTCGTACTACTGGCACTTCGTCGACGTCGTGTGGATTGGCCTGTTTATCACCATCTACTTCATCCAGTAGGCCGTATTGGCCGTCCTTTGTTTAGTACGGCCTACAGCCCATCCACTTTCCACGAACAGTATTAAAGGGAAAAAGATGGAAAACACTACCTCCGAAACCAAGGACACCACGTCCTTGGCTGCGGCCCCGAAGTCAAAGGGCCGCCGCAAGATGCGCCGTACTGCCTCCGGCATTATGGCTATGGCTCTCGCCCTCACCGGCGCGGGCTTCCTCGCTAATGCTCTGACCCCTGATGCACAGACGGCTACTGCTCAGCAGAATGAAGCCGCAATGATTCAGCAGGGCAAGGAGCTTTACGACGTTGCTTGTATTACTTGCCACGGCGCCAACCTTCAGGGCGTTAAGGACCGCGGCAAGTCGCTGATCGGCGTCGGCGAAGGCTCGGTTTACTTCCAGGTTCACTCCGGTCGTATGCCGATGCTCCGCAACGAGGCTCAGGCAGCACGTAAGACCCCGCGTTACTCCGAAGAGCAGACGCTGGCTATCGCAGCCTACGTCCAGGCTAATGGCGGCGGCGCCGGCATCGTCCGCGACGAGGACGGCTCCATCGCTATGGAGTCGCTACGCGGTAAGAACGCTGGCCCGAACGGTGAGCTTGACAAGGCTGACGTTGCTCGCGGTTCCGAGCTGTTCCGCCTGAACTGTGCATCCTGCCACAACTTCACCGGTCGTGGCGGCGCACTGTCCAGCGGTAAGTACGCACCGGTCCTGGATCCTGCAAATGAGCAGGAAATCTACCAGGCCATGCTGACCGGCCCGCAGAATATGCCGAAGTTCTCTGACCGCCAGCTGTCTGCTGACGAGAAGAAGGACATCATCGCCTACATCAAGAACGCCAAGGAAACTCCGACCCCGGGTGGTTGGGGCATTGGTGGCATCGGCCCAGTTGCTGAGGGCCTTGTCATGTGGATTGTAGGCATTGTCGCTCTCGTAGCGGCCGCTCTTTGGATTGGATCCCGCCGATGAGTAATAACGAAAACAAGAAGTACAGCTCCGAAGAGCTGTCGAAGATGAGCAATGCGGATCTCGCTCGTCTGGGTGCTGAACTCGATGACGTGACCATTGCTTACCGCAAGGAACGCTTCCCGATTGCCAACGACCCGGCTGAAAAGCGCGCGGCTCGTGGTGTCACCATCTGGCTGGCACTGTCGGTCATTCTTGGCCTGGCATTCATCGCCATCTACCTGTTCTACCCGTGGCACTACAAGGGGCACGGCGAAGAGGGTCTGTGGCTGTACACTATGTACACCCCGCTGCTGGGTATCACCATCGGTGGCTGCATCGTCACCCTGGGTATTGGTGCAGTTAAGTTCACCAAGCGCTTCATTCCGGAAGAGATTTCGGTTCAGCGCCGCCACGATGGTCCGTCCGAAGAGGTCGACCAGAAGACCATCGTTGCCCTGCTGAACGATTCTTGGCAGACCTCCACCCTGGGTCGTCGCTCCGCTATCAAGGGCCTCCTTGGTACCGGCGCCGTCCTGGCTGGTATCGGCATGATCCTTCCGCTTGGCGGCATGATTAAGAACCCGTGGAAGCCACGCCACGACGTTGACGTCACTGGTGACGGCACCCTGTGGACCACTGGCTGGACTCTCGTCGAGAAGGGCCACAAGGTTTACCTGGGTCGCGACACCGGCGCTATCGCTGAAGAGGGCGTACACGGCTACACCACTAAGGGCGTTTCCCGCCTGGTTCGCCTCCGCCCAGAGGACCTGTCCGCAGGTTCCATGGAGACCGTCTTCCCTCTTCCGGAGGAGGACGTCAACGACGGCGACAAGTACTCCAAGGATGCTGATGTCTACGAGGCACACATGCACTCGATTCACGGCTCCCGCAACTCGGTCATGCTGATCCGTCTGCGTTCCCAGGACGCTGAAAAGGCAATCCTGCGCAAGGGTCAGGAAGACTTCCACTACGGCGACTACTTCGCCTACTCGAAGATTTGTACACACATCGGTTGCCCGACTTCTCTGTACGAACAGCAGACGAACCGTATTCTCTGCCCATGCCACCAGTCGCAGTTCGATGCACTGCACTACGGCAAGCCGGTCTTCGGTCCAGCTGCTCGCGCTCTTCCAGAGCTGCCGATCAGCGTTGACGAAGAAGGCTACATGTACGCAGAGGGCAACTTCATTGAGCCCGTCGGTCCGGCATTCTGGGAGCGTCAGTCATGAGTAATCCAACGAAACTAGCAACCGCTGCTAAGAATATGGATGACCGCTACACCCTGTCTGGCGGCATGCGTAAGCAGCTCAATAAGGTATTCCCTACCCACTGGTCCTTCCTGCTGGGCGAGATTGCACTCTACTCCTTCGTAGTCCTGCTCTTCTCGGGTGTTTACCTGACTCTGTTCTTCGACCCGTCGATGTCGAAGGTCATTTACGACGGTGCCTACGCGCCGCTCAACGGTGTCGAGATGTCTCGCGCCTACGAGACCGCCCTGCAGATCTCCTTCGAGGTTCGCGGTGGCCTGTTCATTCGCCAGATTCACCACTGGGGTGCTCTGCTGTTCGCCGTGTCCATCATGGCGCACATGTTCCGCATCTTCTTCACCGGCGCATTCCGCAAGCCGCGTGAGGCTAACTGGGTCATCGGTTCCATCCTCCTGCTGCTGTCCGTGGCAGAGGGCTTCATGGGTTACTCCCTGCCGGACGACCTGCTTTCCGGTGTTGGTCTGCGTATTATGTCCGCAATCATCATCGGTCTGCCGATTATCGGCACCTGGCTGCACTGGATGATGTTCAACGGCGACTTCCCGGGTGACATGATTATCCCGCGCCTGTACATTGCACACGTGCTGATTCTCCCGGCCCTGCTGCTGGGTCTGATTGCCGCTCACCTGGCTCTGGTCTGGTACCAGAAGCACACCCAGTTCCCTGGCGCAGGTCGTACCGAGAACAACGTCGTCGGCGTTCGTATTCTCCCGATCTTCGCAGTCAAGTCCGTTTCCTTCGGCCTGATTACGTTCGGCTTCCTGGCGCTATTCGCTGGTATCTTCCAGATCAACGCAATTTGGAACCTTGGCCCGTACAACCCGGCGCAGGTTTCCGCTGGTTCCCAGCCGGATATCTACATGCTGTGGACTGACGGTGCTGCCCGTGTCATGCCGCCGTGGGAGCTTTACTTGGGCTCTTACACGATCCCGGCAGTCTTCTGGGTCGCCCTGCTCTGTGGTGTTCTGGTTGTCCTGCTCTTCGCTTACCCGTTCATCGAGGCGAAGATCACCGGCGACAACGCCCACCACAACCTGCTGCAGCGTCCGCGCGACGTGCCGGTTCGCTCCGGCCTGGGTGCCATGGCTTTGGTCTTCTACACCCTGCTGACTCTGTCCGGTGGTAACGACCTGATCGCATACCACTTCCAGATCTCGCTGAACGTGATGACCTGGGTTGGCCGTATCGGTCTGATCATCCTGCCTCCGATCGCTTACTTCGTCACTTACCGAATCTGCATCGGCCTGCAGCGCTCTGACCGCGCTGTCCTGGAGCACGGCATCGAGACGGGCATCATCAACCAGCTACCTGATGGTTCCTTCATCGAGGTCCACCAGCCACTGGGTCCGGTCGACGAGCACGGCCACGCCGTTCCGCTCGAGTACCAGGGTGCTTACGTCCCGAAGACCATGAACGAACTGGGCGCCGCTGGTAGCCCGGGTCGCGGTAGCTTCTTCAGCCCGGACTCCCCGGAGATCGCCGAAGAGGCAGCTCGTATCGAGCACGAGAACCACGAGCAGCAGGCTCAGATGTTCCGTGACCTCGAAGCTCAAAACGCTGAAGAGCGTCGCCAGCTCGAGCAGTAAAGTTCCGCGGTAGGTTTTCTACTGCGCTCAAATAAGACCACCCCGGTCCGCATCCACTTCGGATGTCGACCGGGGTGGTTTTTGTTACCCAGATTCTTCCGATTTCGCCTTGACCCCACATATGTCGGATACCAAATCTACTGTTTACCAGTACTAAAATGGACATATGTCTACCAGTCCCTCCCCCACCACCGATCTTTCGAGCAACGCCACACAGCTTGTCGCCAACGGTGTCAACTTCGACTACGAGGCCACGCCTGTTTTGCGCGATGTCTCGCTCACGCTTTCCGACGGCGATGTCCTCGGTCTGGTTGGAGACAACGGAGCCGGCAAGTCCACTCTTCTTTGGCTGCTGTCGGGTCGTCGTCGGCCCACGAGCGGTACGGTGACTCATATTGGCACGCGTGTACTCGGCTCTCAGGAACTGGAAGCTCCTTTCGACTCCACGGTGCAAATGCTTATCGATGAAGCCCTCGGCCCCTCGAAACGTCGTTTAGCGGAGTTAGAAGAGGCAGCTGAGGCGATGGCCTTAGCAGAGACCCCAGATGAGTCTAAGGCGGCAGAGAAGGCGTATTCGAAGGCCTTCTCGGACGTCATGGCTCACGATGACTGGAACGCCGAACATAATGCGGAGATTGTGCTCGACCATCTCGGCCTGACCGGTTCTGCTCCGGACGGCGCTCCCCTGACAGAGCAACTAACCACGGAGATTTCCGGCGGGCAGCGGGCGCGGTTGGGGCTCGCGATTACGCTCATTCGAAAGCCAGAGATTCTGCTTCTCGACGAGCCCACCAACCATCTCGATGAACGCGGTCGCCAGCTCGTGATTGACACCATCCAGAACCACCCTGGAGTGGTTGTGGTGGCAACACATGACCGCGACTTCCTGGATGCCGTTTGTACTGTAATTGGAGACTTGGTGCCGGGGCGCCCTGGTATTGGGCTGTTCCGTGGTAATTACTCCGACTACGCGAAGCACCGTCGCCACCAGCGTGAGCTATGGGAGCACCAGTGGCGCTCGGAGGAGCATGAACGCAATCGGTTGGAAGACACCATCGAGAATGGCGCTCGTGAGATCTCACCGGGTCGGGAAATGACGGACAATAACAAGATGGCTTATGACCGCCGTGGCGGTCGTGTAGAGCGGCAAATCGCCCGCCGCGTGCGTTCGGCTAAGCAGCGGCTGGAGGAACTCATTGAGGAAGGTGTGGAGCGTCCACCGGCACTACTGGGCTTTGATGCCCCGTTGACCGCACCCCTACCGACCAAGCGCGCTGCTTCGGGCAGCGATGAAGATTTTCACATCAAGATGCGCGGTGTGGTCGTCCCAGATCGAATTCGGGTTGGTTCACTGACTATTCGTCCCGGCGACAAGGTCGTGATCACCGGCCCTAATGGGGCCGGCAAATCTACTTTGTTTAAGACGATCATGGGGCAAGTTGAGACGCAGGCTGGCGAGGTGCGTATCGGCGAGAACTGTCGAGTAGCCATGCTGGCTCAGGAACAAGACTGGGAAAACCCAAAGAAGTCCGCCCGTGAGTTGTACGACCTTGCGCCCAATGCCCGCGTGCCTCTCGACGACTTTGGATTGCTTAGCCCTGAGGATGCCAATCGACCGGTAGGAAGCCTCTCCATCGGCCAGCAGCGCCGGGTGGCGTTAGCGTTGGTCGTAGCCAATCCGCCGGAGATCTTGCTGCTCGATGAGCCTACGAACCATCTGAGTGTGGATCTAATCGAGCAGGCCCAAGACGCGATCGCATCTGCAGAGGGCACAATTATTGTGATTACCCACGATCACCGCATGATCAACTCGCTCGAAGCGCGTCATCTGCAGGTGACTGACGGTGAGGTCATCGAACTACCTAAGGGGCAGAAACCCGTCGAATTCGCTTGATGCGGAATCATATATTGACTACAGATCCTAACCGACGAGGTAACACCAGTTAGGAATCCCCTCCCACTCGCCCAAACAAAAAAGTCTCTCCCACTAACGCCCTTGTTAGTGGGAGAGACTTTTCGGTTATCTACGACTGTGGTTCAGTCTGATTGCACTCGGACTAGTGCTTCTCCGGCGGAGTGATGTACTGAGTGTTGAGCTTGGTGCCGGAGACGATCAGAATTACCGCGCCAAGGACAATCAGCCAGTAGGCCATGAATGCGATGCCGTAGCCCATGAGGAGGATGCCCATGGTCATCACGAACGGCCAAATCGAGCTAGCGGAGAAGAAACCGAGGGTACCTGCACCGTCGGCAATCTCTGCCTCTTCGAAGTCGGCCGGGGTGATGTCGGAGCGGCGCTCAGTGAAGTGGAAGTATCCACCGAGCATCAGAGTCATCAGAGCTGCGAGGACCAGGCCGGTTGCGCCAGCCCACTCGAGGCGACCCTGGCTTTCGTTGATGACGTTACCGGTGTCCTGGAGGTACTGAGTGCCGAAGATGTAGACGACAGCCATGAACCCCAGGAACACGGTAAGTCCGTAGAAGAGCTTTGCTGCAGACTTCATTTGAGAACTTCCTTTAAGTAAGAATCTTGCTGGGTTTACTTGGCGGTCGCGTTCAGGTCAATGGTGTTAGCACCACGATCACCCATGTCGCGGGTGTCGACACGACCGGAGTTGAACGGCGAAGTGGAGACTGCGAATGCCGGCTCACCGATGTGCTTCAGAGCATCAGCGTTAGTAGCTTCTGGGTTCTCCTGGCGGAACTTGATGTACTCGGTGAATGCCTCACGGGAGACAGCACGAATCTCGAAGTTCATCATTGCGTGGTAGGTACCACACATCTCGGCACAACGGCCAACGAATGCGTTCTTGACCTTGTCGCTCGGGTTGTCCTCTGGTCGGTTGGCAATCTTGTCCGAGTCAATCTTTTCGATCTGGAAGACACGGTTGGACTTGTTAGCCTCCGGGTGCGGGAACACGTCGCGCTTGAAGAGGAACTCCGGAACCCAGAAGGAGTGAATCACGTCAGCGGACGCGAGGTCGAACTGGATTGCAGTGTCTTCCGGAACAACGAGGACCGGAACCTCTTCGGTGGTACCGAGGGTCTCAATCTCGTCGTAGTGCAGGTAGTCGAGGCTCTCCTTGGAGCGTCCGTGAACCGGGTGCTCCTTCTGCTTTGCGCGATCCTCAGCGGACGGAACCTCGTGGCCGCCCTCGGTGAAGAACTGCTCATCAGCCGGCTTCTCAATACGGCCGTTGTATTCCTCGCCGCCCATCAGGTCAGCGGAAATGTTGGCGTAACCGAACTTCCAGTTCCACTGGAAACCGGTGACGTCGACGGTAACTTCCGGATCCTTATCCAGGGCAGTGACCTTGTCCTGAGTCTGAACCGTGAAGAAGAACAGAGTCATCACGATCAGAATCGGGAGAATGGTCAGAGACAACTCAACCGGAACGTTGTATGCAGTCTGGCGCGGGAACTCGCCCTTGCCCTTCTTTTCAGCCTTCTTAGCTGTGAAGTTTGCCATCGAGTAAAGGGTAACGCCCCAAACGATGATGCCGATAATCCAAGCTGCAACCCAGGTCCAAACCCAGAAGTTACCCATGGACTGTGCTTCCGGGGTCACACCTTCCGGCCAACCAAAGCGGAGCAGCTTGAAGAAGCCGTTCTCCGGAGGATTAACATCGCAGCCGGCAAGCAAGGCTGCGCTACCGGTGGCAACGCCGAGGACGCCGAGCTTACGGGCGACTCCGAACTTTCTACGCTGATTCACGTGTGTCTGCCTTCCTGATCCACACAATTTTCGATAACCGATTAAGGTTTCGTCCTACCCAAGCAGAGTAGTCGATTCTTAAGCTTTCTCCACAATAAATATGGCTGTGGGGTGCCTTTGAGTATATCTGCCCTAATAAAATACTGAGAAAGACCCGCCTATCGGGGGTGGCATTCTCACCAGTTACACCCTGTTGACGCTCCTAAGTCTATGAATTTTTTAGTGTTTGTGCCACGCGCTGACGCACACACCGTCCCGCGCAACCTTGCCCCGAGCCCTAGACACGGCAAACTCAGACATTCTCGCTTTTCCCCAAAAGGCATTAAAGTAGGTGCAGCATTTCTATGTGGCGCCAATCTGGGGTTCAACCCAGCTACTCAGCCACGCGGCGGTCCTTCACGGCCACCGGTTAAGGCGACAACCAGTCGCGCTGAGCCGCTAGCTACGGAGCCGTCGAAAATCCATTAAGTGACACTAAGCGAAAGGTGCGCGCACGAAGCATGTGTGGTCTTCTCGGAATCCTGGCTGCAAATTCTGACGCAGCGGAGCTCGTTCCCGTTGTCGAAAGGGCCCTGCCCTGCATGCGGCACCGCGGCCCTGACGATGCAGGCACGTGGCACGATGAGGACGCAGTTTTCGGCTTCAACCGCCTATCCATTATTGATATTGCCCACAGCCACCAACCGCTGCAGTGGGGACCAGAGAATCAGCCGAATCGTTACTCCATGACCTTCAACGGCGAAATCTACAATTTCGTCGAACTTCGCGAGCAGCTGGAGAAGAAAGGCTATGCCTTTAATACCTCCGGCGATGGTGAACCTATCGTCGTTGGGTTCCACCACTGGGGAGCGGACGTCGTAAAGCACTTGCGCGGCATGTTCGGCATTGCCATTTGGGACAGCGTCGAGCGCAAGCTTTTCCTGGCGCGCGATCCGTTCGGCATTAAGCCGCTCTACTACGCCACCACAGAGCGTGGCACAATTTTCGGTTCTGAGAAGAAGTCCCTGCTCGAAGCTGCGCCGGAGATGGGCATCGATGCGAAGAAGCTGAATAAGCGCGCACTGGAGCACTACGTCGATCTGCAGTACGTTCCGGAGCCGGAGTCGCTGCACACTGACATTGTTCGTCTGGAGTCGGGTTGCACTGCCATCGTTACGCCTGGTGGCGAAGTTAAGCAGACCCGCTACTTCAAGCCGAATTTCCCGATTCAGCCAGTGGCTAAGGGCGCTGAACAGGATGTTTTTGACCGCATTGCCCGTGCGCTGGAGGACAGCGTCGAGAAGCATATGCGTGCCGACGTCACGGTGGGCTCGTTCCTGTCGGGCGGTATCGACTCCACTGCGATTGCAACTTTGGCTAAGCGCCACAACCCGAACCTGCTGACGTTTACCACTGGCTTCGAGCGCGAGGGCTTCTCCGAGGTCGATGTGGCTGCCGAGTCCGCCGCCGCCATTGGCGTCGAGCACATTGTGAAGGTCGTCTCGCCGGAGGAGTTCGCCGGGGCGATTCCGAGGATTATGTGGTACCTCGATGACCCGGTAGCTGACCCTGCACTGGTGCCGCTGTACTTCGTGGCCGCAGAGGCTCGTAAGCACGTTAAGGTCGTACTGTCCGGTGAGGGCGCAGACGAGCTCTTTGGTGGTTACACCATTTATAAGGAGCCGCTGTCGCTGAAGCCGTTCGACAAGGTTCCATCTCCCCTGCTGCGCGGTCTGGCTAAGGTCGGCGAAGCTCTGCCAGAGGGCATGCGCGGCAAGTCGCTCCTGCAGCGAGGCACTACTCCGCTGGAACAGCGCTACTACGGCAATGCTCGTTCCTTTAACTTTGAGCAGCTGCAGGAAGTGCTGCCGTGGGCCAAGAAGGAATGGGACCACAGCGATGTCACTGCGCCGATTTACGCGCAGTCTGAAGGCTGGGACCCGGTGACTCGGATGCAGCACTTGGATCTGTTCACCTGGTTGCGTGGCGACATTCTGGTCAAGGCGGACAAGATCACCATGGCTAACTCCCTGGAGCTGCGCGTGCCGTTCCTCGACCGTGTGGTCTTCGACGTTGCACAGACGCTGCCGGTGGACATGCGTGTTTCTCACGGCACCACCAAGTACGCACTGCGTCGCGCCATGGAGCAGATTGTTCCGGAGCACGTGCTCAACCGCCGCAAACTGGGCTTCCCGGTGCCGATTCGCCACTGGCTGGCAGGCGACGAACTGCACGGCTGGGCCGAGGACATCATCCGCGAGTCCCAGACCGATGAGTTCATTAATAAGGACGCCGTGCTCAAGATGCTCGCCGAGCACCACCCAACCGAGCGCGACCACTCCCGCCGCCTCTGGACCATCCTTGCTTTCATGGTCTGGCACGGCATCTTCATCGAAGACCGCATTACTCCGGACATCGAGCAGCGCGACTACCCCGTCGAGCTCTAGCTCGCTTTACGACGGTCCCCGCGCCTCAACCCCATCCTGCCCCGGCAGGCTGCCACCATAGCTGGGGCAACCAATAGAAAAGGCTCGGACCTCACTCAGTTAACAAGAGTGAGGTCCGAGCCTTTTACTATCCGACGCTTTTCACAGCGTCTGCTGACAACTCTGCTCAGCTAATGACTTAGTTGAAGGAGTCACCGCAAGCGCAGGAGCCAGTGGCATTCGGGTTATCGATGGTGAAGCCCTGCTGTTCAATGGTGTCAGCGAAGTCGATGGTGGCACCGGACAGGTACGGAACCGACTGGCGATCAACGACCAGCTTGACGCCACCGAAAACTTCGGCGACATCGCCGTCGAGGCTGCGGTCATCGAAGTAGAGCTGGTAGCGCAGGCCGGCACAGCCGCCCGGAGCCACGGAAATACGCAGTGCCAGGTCGGTGGCACCTTCTTGGTCCAGAAGTGCCTTTGCCTTGGCAGCCGCAGCTTCGGTCAGGGTAACGCCAGTGCTCTGAGCAGTAGTCATAGCGCGTGTCCTCCTTGTTGAAGTGTTTAAGTATGCGAGTCGACCCCAAGGTCGGCTACGTCATTATTTATCACAACCTTACCGACCAGTCTTTAATTCCCAATTCTGGGTTCTCTTTTTCTTTCTCTTTTTCGGAAGTCTCTTTTTGCCGCCACATCGCAACCACACCACGGCTTCCCACGCCACAAGCGCACTCTTCCCGCCTGCCCCTGCGGCGGTCATCCCCAAAACCTCGCCCTTGCCCCGTCCCTGCCCCTCAACCTGCAACCTAATTAGGGAAGCACCTTGAAGACCTTATAATCTGGGGTCGTGAATCTACCGTGGAAAAAGAATGACAAAAAGTCCAAGGCAGCTGAGGCAGCTAACGCTGACGCAACCAACGCCGGAGACGTAGCCACCGACGCGACCGCATCCAGCGGGGCCAAGGGCACCGCTTCGGAGTCTCAGCAGCCCGAGAAGAAGCACAGCGGTGCTTTTACTCCCAAGAAGGGGCGCCCCACTCCGAAGCGCAACGAGGTTGAGCGCGAACGCGGCATCCGCCGTGGCCCGGTCGAGGCGCCGCTGACCGCTAAGGAAGCTCGCCAGCGCCGCAAGGAGCTCAAGGCTTCCATGTCCAAGGAAGAGCTCAAGGCCGCCAAGGCACGCGAGCGAGCAGAGCGACGTGAGCAGCGTCGCATTGCCGACGAGCGCATGGCCGCCGGCGATCCGCGCTACATGCTGCCACGCGACCAGGGCGCTGAGCGCAAGTTTGTCCGCGACTGGGTTGATTCCCGTCGCTTCCTCGCTAACGTGTTCCTCCCGTTCGCGCTGATTCTGCTGCTGATTATGATGATTGGCACTTCCCTGCCGAAGCTGGCCAACATCGCATCTCTCATCGCGATGGTTCTCATCATCGCCCTGATTATCGAGGGCATTTACATCGGCCGCCGTGCCATCAAGTTGACGCGTGAGCGCTTCCCGAAGACCACCGAAGGGGCCTGGGGACTGGGCTTCTACGCTTACTCCCGCGCTTCTCAGCCGCGTCGTCTGCGTACTCCGCGTCCGCAGGTCAACATCGGCGACGAAATCAAGTAGCCTCATCTGCCATGCGCACTTTGGTTCTCGGTGGCGCCCGCTCAGGCAAGTCCTCATGGGCTGAGCACGAGCTGCTGGCCACCGCCGCAGCCTCAACCGGCGGTGCCTCAGATGCTGCAGCCTCAACGGTGTTGCATTACATCGCAACAGCACGGCCCTGGCCCGGTGATAGCGATTTTCACTCCAGGGTCGAGGAGCACCGCATTCGTCGTCAAGCACAGGCAAAAGAGCACGGAGTGGCCTGGCACACGGTTGATGACGTCGATGCGGTGGAAGCTCTCGCGTCGCCGGAGCGGCGCATGCTGCTGGACGATGTCGGCACCTGGCTGACGCACATCATCGACGCGCAGGGGCTGTGGGAGGCGCCGAGGGGCAGCGTCGCGCCGTGGACGCACTCGCTTGTCGACGCCGTGCGCAACTTCCCCGCAGATTCCGACCTGTTCATTGTGTCGCCCGAAGTGGGCTTCGGTGTCATTCCCGAACACCGCTCAGGGCGGCTTTTCCGTGATGAAATTGGCCTTCTCAACCAACAGCTCGCAGCTGTCTGTGATCGTGTTGTCCTAGTTGTGGCTGGCTGCCCCATGGAAGTCAAGGCGGCGAACTAGATTCACTCCACGCCGCTTCCCCTATGACGGTCTGCCTAGCAATGCGAATAACTGTGCACCAATGGTCGGTAGACAAATCGTTTTCGGGTAGCGTTTGAGAGTATGAACGCGGATTATTTTGGACCGGTAGCACGCCCTGACGAAGAGACTGAACAGGCCGCCCGCGCGCGCCATGAGCAGTTGACTAAACCCGCAGGCTCACTTGGCCGGTTGGAAGAACTCGGCATTTGGATTTCGGCGTGTCAGGGAGAATGCCCTCCGCGTGACCTGGACGATTGTCGTGTTTATGTCTTCGCTGGTGACCACGGTGTTGCCCAGGGCGGGGTGTCCGCGTACCCGTCCGAGGTGTCTATTCAGATGCTTGCCAATATCGAGGCAAAGGGTGCCGGCGTGAACGCTATCGCTGACATCGCGGGAGCCACTGTTACCGGTGTGGACATTTCCCTCGACCACGATGCCGAAGGGCCATACCGTATCCGTCGCAGCTGTGGTTCTATCGACCGCGAGGATGCGATGAGCGAGGAGGAGGTCGATAAGGCCATCCGCACGGGCATCGCGATTGCCGACGCCGCCGTTGATGAAGGCGCTGACCTGCTCATTGCCGGCGACCTGGGCATCGGAAACACCACTCCAGCCGCGGCGCTGATTGGTGCCGTGACAAACTCCGAACCGGTGGTCGTCGTCGGCCGAGGCACTGGCATTGATGACGAGGGGTGGAAGCTCAAGGTCGCTGCCGTACGCGATGCCATGTTCCGCGTGCGTCGCCTGCGCAATGACCCGGTTGAGGTGCTCCGTCGTATTTCCTCGCCGGATATGACCGTGATGGCCGCGTTCTTGGCGCAAGCAGCGGTTCGTCGCACTCCTGTGATTTTGGACGGAGTGGTTGTCACATCCGCTGCTCTGCTGGCTGACCAGCTCGCTCCGGGCGCCCGCGATTGGTGGGTCGCCGGCCACAAGTCGGCAGAGCCCGCGCACGCGCTTGCCCTTCGACACCTGGATAAGGAACCACTTCTCGAATACGGGATGCGTCTTGGCGAAGGCTCCGGCGCCGTCGCTGCCCTACCGCTGGTCAAGTCCGGCGTATCGGTCCTGCGCAACATGGCTACTTTCGCCGACGCAGGCGTAAGCACCAAGGACTAATCGACTTGTCCGACAAAGCCGGCCCGTCTCGCCAGGACAACCTCGACGGCGATCCCTCTGCTCACGGCAATGCCGTCGCTGAGGCCATCACCACTGCCCTGTCCTGGCTCACCATCCTGCCCTTCAAAGGCGCGAGCGTGTTCGACCGCATCACCGGCCGTCGCGCCATCGCCGCACTGCCAGTAGCTGGGCTCGTTCCTGCCGCGGGTGCAGTTCTCATCACGGCGGCGCTGTTCGCAACGTCGTCGTCACGCACGCCCACGCTTTACGACGTCACCCCGATCCTCGGCGGCACCCTGATTATGGTGGCGGCACAGATGTTGACCCGCGCGATGCACCTGGATGGGCTGGCGGATGTGGCGGATGCCCTCGGCTCGTATAAGCCGCCGGAGGGGGCGCGGGAGGTGCTGCGCGATCCGAGCACCGGCCCAATGGGCGTGGGCTCCATCGTGCTGACGATGTTGACGACGACGACTGCTTTTGCCGTGATTGTGGCTAGTGTGCTGTCGCAGTGGTCTGCTGGTCAGATGTGGCCTGGTGTGGTTGCGCTGTGCTTGCCTTTTGTAGCCTCTCGCGCGGCAGCAACGACTGCCTGCTGGCGCGGCTTTCCGCCTTTTTCGAACAGCGGCTTCGGCTCTCTGACTGCCGGTACTCAGTCCACAGTCACGGTGACCTGCTGGTGGATACTGCTGCTCGCTGTGTCGGGCTGGGTGGTTGGGCTCGTGGGCGTAGTCGCTTGTGCACTGAGCTTTGGCGTTACACTGCTGCTGACGCGGCATTGCGTGAAGAGGTTTGGCGGAGTCAACGGCGACGTGTTTGGTGCAGTCATTGAGATAGCGTGCGCTGTCTGTGCCGTGGCACTTGCCATAGGGTTCTAGCAGGGAAAATGCGCGCATTGCCCCCGTTGGGGTTTTCTTTAAAAAGAACTATTGACGGTCGCTTTGACGCGGACGTATTCTGAGGGCACACCGCCGGGAAGGCGGAGTACAGGAGGCTCGTTTCGGGGCTCGCCCAAATTATTTTGCGCCGACCGTTTGCCGGGGCGCCAAGAACGAGCACACCTTCTAGCCTCCCAGCTAATTAAAAAAGCGCGTCCCGCCGCAGCGATGCACGGGACGCGCTTTTCTTTGTTGGGGTGACACTCCCGGGGTTTAGGTTCAGCGGGGGCTAGTGACTGCGGTTATGTTAGCGACAGCGGGCCAATGCGAGTTACTGACTGCGTTTATGTCAAAAATGGTCCGAAAAATGGCTTGAAAGTGTCATAAACTCACACAGTTTCACATCTGCAGCCCTTAATTCTTGGAGTTGTCAGTTCTTGCGGCTAAGTAGCAAAAAATGTGCCCGCCAGCGATACGCCAAGCGGACACAATTTTCCTGTCTGCCCCCTGCCCCCCCTGCTCAGGAACTTCCTGATCTTACGGTTTGTCTACTCCTTGCGCTTCTTGTTCTGGTAGACGATTGCGCCGGCAATGCCGATAAACACGGCGACCACTGCTACAACGGTGCCAATGACCAACGGGCTCATGCCCTCATCTTCCATGTCCGACGAGGATGCGGATGCCTGAGAATCCGTATCCGAGGAGTCAGATTCATTCGACGCATCTTCTGACGAGTCCTTTGACGATTCCTGTTCCGGCTCTCCCTTGGCCAGAATCGGCTTATCGGATGGAGTCGGGCCGTTCTTGTCAGTCGGTCGCCAGTCAGGCCCCTTAGTTGGCTTGTTGTCCAGGAGGAATGCGAGCTGGAACGGCTGATCGATGCCACTGACCTCTTCATCCGGGCGATAGTTAGCCATTCGGACAGTCGCGTAGTAGTAGCCGGCGTTGGCTACAGGTCGTCCTCCAACATTAGATTCTCGGTTGTTGTATTCGACCGGACGATCTGTTGACAAGTTCAGGTCCTCGGAATCCTGATAAAAGTGCATTGTTCCATCCGCCACGGAAACCTCGAATGGATTCAACAGCGCAACTCCCATGGAATCGGCATTATCGCGCTCCGAATTTCCAGTGCGGGCAGCAATCACTGGTCGCTGACCCCACTCCACAGGGATCTTGTAGAACTTCTGTTCACCGGGCACGATTGTGTCAGAGATGGTATCCCCAGATTTAACTTCCGGCGCTTGGGCTGCGTTATTGCCACCGTTTACGGGCTTGGCCTCTCCAAAAGTGGCCTTTTTGTAGGCTTTGTCCCCAGTCGAGGAAGACCGTCCTTCATTTAGCTTGTCAGCATCCTGCTTCTTCAGCACTGGCTCAAACTGGACGCTAACCTCGACCTTCACCGGTTCATCACGATAGTCCGCTACTGAATCACCGTCATAGACCCACACGTTGTTTGCGACGAGCCACTTGGTTTGATCGCAACTGGATTCGATGCGGTCACTATCCCATGCAAGAATGCTTGCATCAGCCGAAGTTGGAGTCCACGAATCGGCACTAGCTTCGGCGCCAGTCAGCGACCCCATACGACCGTCGTCCTGGCATTTTCCGCCAGTTTCATTGATGATTTCGTCAACTTCAGTTCGGACATCCTGCTGGCCCTTACCCTCAGCATCGATATTCGCTAACACCTTTGAGGTAACAATCGCGTTGTGTCCCTTCGGCACCGCGATTCGGTAGTAGAGCGGGGTGCGGTCCTGGTTGGCGACCTCGGGCACCAGCGTGGTCTGGTACTTGCCCTCACCGAGCCACTTCGCGCCTTCCTTAGTCTCGGAGAACTCGAACGGAGTACCCGTAGTTTCGTAGCCCTGCACTGACCGCTGAGTCAAAAACTTCATGTGGTCTGCGAGCTGGGTGGCATCGTCCGCAGTCATGCTCTGTCCACCGGATACCTGCGCAACGCACTCAAGCTCAGCGCGAGCTTCTTCATCGACCTTGAAGCCCACTGTGTGAATCGTCAGGCCAACACCCTGCCCTGCCAGTTCCTTCGCAACCTCACACACCGGTGGCGGCGCGCAGGTGTCGATACCGTCAGAGACCAAAATAATTGACCGCTCACCGTCTGGGCCAAGCTCATCAGCCGCCTTACGCAGTGCATTGCCGATCGGCGTGTAGCCCTGAGCTTCCAACCCGGCAATCCTGCTCTTCAGGCCTTCTTTGTCGACCTTTTGGACAGGCGACAGCACCTCGATGTCCTGGCAACCACGTTCGCGGTTGGATTCATCACTGGATTCGCGCTGGCCATAAACCAGCATGCCAAGCAGCGCATCATCCGGGAGGGAGTCAATCAGCTCCGTGGATGCGCGCTTTGCCGCATCGAGGCGGGTGCCTCCGGCGTCGTCGGCAAGCATCGAACCAGACAGATCCATGATTAGCTCTGCTTTTGCTTCGCCCGTACCCCCTTCGCCCGTAGGAGCGGGCTGTTCCACCCCGGACGGCGAAGGCGAATCTTGGGCTGCCGCCACCGGAGCCGGAATCGCACTAAACCCAATCGTCCACGCAGCCAACAACAGAGCGACAACGATGGTTACCCTTAGGCGCTTTGAACTACTTGACGAAAAACTATCTTTAAAAAAGTCTTGAACTACCACCATCACAGCGCCTCAAACTGTTTTCCCAACTACAAAAATCAATCGTGTTGGTAGTTTTTCACAGTGACCCCGGTCACGCTAGAGGTGTTTTTAACGGCTAAACAAATGCCGTCTGAACAATTCATGAACCATGAGAAAATCGCACAGCCGTTGGGGAGCCAGCAAAGCAAAAACGCAGCCCCTGACCAGCGAATACTGACCAGGGGCTGCGAAAGTACTAATTCTAGTAACCACTATTAAATTTTTCTTAACCGACCTACGCCGAAACTAAGCCTCAACGAGCTTGTAAATCCAACCGTGGGTGTCCTCAACCTCGCCGTGCTGGATACCGGTCAGCCGCTCGCGCAGCTTCATGGCCCACTCACCGGTCTCGCCGCCGTTGATCTCGAACTCGCCCTCAGCGGACTTCACAAACCCGACCGGGGTGATGACTGCAGCAGTACCGCAGGCGAATGCCTCGCCCATAACACCGGAGGTGGCATCATTCTTCCATTCCTCGGTGGAAATGCGACGCTCCTCGACATTCATGCCCAGATCCTGAGCAGCCTGCAGCAGCGATGCCCGAGTAATGCCCGGCAGCAGCGAACCAGACAGCTCTGGAGTCACCAGCCGAACACCAGCGTCAGCAGTCTCATCCGGGTAGATGAACGCCAGATTCATGCCGCCCATCTCCTCGATGTACTTGCGCTCGACAGCGTCCAGCCACACAACCTGGTCGCAGCCCTTTTCCTCTGCCTGCTGCTGAGCCGCCAGCGAAGCTGCGTAGTTACCTGCGAACTTCGCAGCACCGGTGCCGCCCGGCGCGGCACGCACGTACTCGTGGGAGATCCACACGGTCACCGGGTTAATGCCACCGGAGAAGTACGCGCCGGCAGGTGAAGCGATGAGCAGGAAGGTGTAAGAGTTCGACGGGTGCACGCCCAGGGTGCTCTCGGTGGAGAACATGATTGGACGCAGGTACAGGGATTCTTCGCCACCAGCTGGCGGCACCCATGCTGCATCGGCTTCAACCAGCAGGCGAATTGCCTCGAGGAAGGTCTCCTCCGGCAGCTGCGGCATTGCAATGCGGTCAGCGGAGCGCTGGAAGCGACGGGCGTTCTGCTCCGGGCGGAAAGTAACAATGGAACCATCCGGCATGCGATACGCCTTCAGGCCCTCAAAAATCGACTGCCCGTAATGCAGGACCGAAGAAGACGGCTGCATTTCAATCGAACCGTATGCCTGCAGCTTGGCGCCATGCCAGCCTTTGTCTGCAGTCCAGTCAATTCGGACCATGTGGTCGGTGAAGTGCTTACCGAAACCAGGGTTGGCCAAAATCTCCTCGCGCTCGGCATCAGAGAGTGGATTCGGGTTACGTTCGATTGCAAATTCCAAAGCAGACATGTCTTTCATCCTAAACCGTCGAGGATCGAGTCGTATCAATACTCGCCCCCGAAAGACCGTGTTAGTCAGGGCAATGTCAGCGTCGCGGGCACTAGGCGCGGGTACATTCCAATAGTCGTGGCGCTGGCTCGTCAGTCCGCTGTCCAGGGGTGAAGGACACGAACCGGCAAATAGGGATACGGTGGTGTACCACATAGTACGACTACAAGGAGATGCAACTACATGTCAGTCCCCGCTAACAATGATTCGGCACAGCTCGGTGCCTCTCGCAACGCCGCTGTTTTGTCCAATTACCTGCCGGCTATCGGCACTCGCGTGGTCATCGCTGCCGACAACTCTCTGCCCGCGGACGCCGACGCGGTCCTCGTCGCGCTTATCGACGGCGAGGATGGCCTCGAGCTGGTCGCACCCGAGGCCATCGGTTCGGTTGCAGAGCAGCTGCTCGCCTCCTTTGAGGCAGTCTCCGCCAGCGCTAAGGCCGAGTCCGTGACCACCATCCCGGCTCCTGCTGGCCTGGATGTCGACAGTGTCACGGGCGTTGGCGTGGGTTCTGAGGACCTGGATGCCGAGGACATCCGCCGTGCCTGCGGCGCCGCTGCGCGCCGTATGACCAAGGCCAAGGTGGTCTTTAACACTCTCGGCGCCATCGATCCGCAGGCTGCAGCCGAGGGCTTTGCGCTGGGCGCTTACGCTTACTCCGGTCAGAAGAGCGACGAAGAAAGCAACGAGGCCACCCAGAAGGTGGTTGTGTTGGGCGCTGATGACGACGTCGTAAAGCGCGCTTCGGCAATTGTAGATGCCGTTGCCACCGCGCGTGACTTCGTCAATACAGCATCGTCGCACCTCTACCCCGAGACGTTTGCTGACGCTGCTGCAGCGCTGGGCCGTGACGCGGGGCTCGAGGTCGAGGTGCTTGACGACGACGCTCTGCGCGCCGGCGGTTTCGGAGGCCTCAATGCCGTGGGTGGTGGATCCTCGCGCGGGCCGCGCCTGGTACGCCTGATCTGGAAGGGCGATGAGTCGGCAGAGAATTCGCTGGGCCTGGTCGGTAAGGGCATCACCTTTGATACTGGCGGTATTTCGCTGAAGCCGGGCGCCAGCATGGAGAACATGATCTCCGATATGGGCGGCGCTGCGGCTGTTATTGCCACAGTCGTCCTGGCTGCTCGCCTAGGTGTATCCACCCCGGTGACCGCAACTGTTCCAATGGCGGAGAACATGCCGGGTGGTAAGGCGTACCGTCCGGGCGACGTCATTACGCAGTACGGCGGTAAGACCATTGAGATTCTGAATACCGACGCTGAGGGCCGCCTCGTACTCGCAGACGCCATTGTCCGCGCCTGCGAAGACAAGCCGACTCACCTGATTGACACCGCTACCCTAACCGGTGCGCAGCTGGTCGCTCTTGGCGAGCGCACCCCGGGCGTCCTGGGTAACGACGAGTTCCGTGACCGTGTTGCAGAGCTGTCTCAGAGCATTGGTGAAAATGGTTGGGCAATGCCGATTCCAGTTGAGCTAGCAGAGGCCCTGAAGTCGCCGGTGGCTGACCTGCGGAATGTCACGAACTCTCGCTTTGGCGGTATGAGTGTTGCAGCTGCATACCTGCGCGAATTCGTTGGCGAGGATGTTGAATGGGTTCACATCGACGTTGCCGGTCCGGCCTTCAACACCACCGGGGAGTATGGTTATACCCCGAAGCGGGGCACTGGTGTTCCGGTTCGGACGATGTTCTCTGTGATTGAGGATTTGGCAACGAAGTAGCCGGTCATCCGACTGCGCCCCGCCCGGCTGGAATCCTGGCTGGAATGAGCTATTCCACGCACCAGTCGAAAGCGGGCGCAGCCCACGGGGCAAGCAGAGTTTTCAACCTGTAAGCTAATTTGTAATAACCGTCTTAAAACGAGATTTCTTAACTTTTCGAGGAGTGCACAAACATGGCGACCTCTATTGAGATGCCGGAGCTCGGTGAATCAGTTACCGAAGGCACCATTACCACCTGGCTGAAGAAGGTCGGCGACACCGTCGAGGTCGACGA
>NZ_JVPT01000064.1:0-94127 GCF_001055915.1 Corynebacterium sp. 212_CJEI
GGGGAGAGCTGCTGAGTACGGATTAAGTAGCAAAAGATCGCGGGCTGCAAATGTGAAACTGTGCGATTTTATGGCACTTTCAGGCCATTTTTCGAGCCATTTTTGTCATAAACGCGGTCACTACCCTCGAGTACTCCTAGCAGCGCTTAGCTTTCCTTGTTCGCGTCCCACAGTCGCTTGCCGACGAGTCCCGCGCCCCCAACAACTCCTGCCAGTAGTGCTCCGATCGAGAGCCACCGCATCGTGGCGAAGGTTACGGAGCGGAAGTGACGGTAGTCGTAGATAGTCCAACCCATCTTCTGGGCGTAATTCCGCAATTTGCGATCCGGGTTGATGGCCACGGCGGTGCCCACCATGGACAGCATGGGAATGTCGTTGGCGGAATCTGAGTATGCCGTGCAGCGAGACATGTCCAACCCGGAGGAGGCCGCCAGAGCCGCTACCGCGTGCTTCTTACCCGGGCCGTGGAGGATATCGCCCACCAGGCGGCCGGTGAACTTTCCATCTTTGACCTCGGCGACTGTGCCGAGGGCGCCGGTCAGCCCGATGTGCTTAGCGATAACCTGGGCCAGCTGCACCGGGGTGGCGGTGACCAGCCAGACCTCTTGGCCAGCCTGGATATGCAGTTCCGCCAGATCGCGGGTGCCCTGGTAAACGCGGTCGCTGATCTTTTCTTCAAAGATCTCTTCGCCGAGTTTGACCATTTCATCCACATCGTGGCCGGCGAAAAACTCCAAGGCCTGTTCGCGGGCCTTAGCTACGTCGGCGGCGTTTTCCGCGCCCGAGATTCGGAATTTAAGCTGTTTCCAAATCATCCCGGCCAAATCGCGCTTCTTGATGAACCCGCGCTCGACCAACCCCATGGCAAAGAGGAAGATTGATGCGCCCTGGACAAGCGTGTTGTCCACATCGAAGAAAGCGGCTGCGCCTTGATCGCGTTCGACACCTGGAATGGGCTGCGAGAGCACACGTGCACCGCCAGCGGCATCTTCGGCACCAGCTACACTGCGAAATCCTGTAGCCAGTTCTTCGCCGCCGACGTCGTAGACCTCGCCGAGAGCTTCCAGTGCATTGGCAGCCGCTGCAGCACCAGCTTCCTCCTGTGCTTCGTCATTGAGCGGAGCGAGAACTACCTGCTCGAGGAAGTTGCGGACGTTACCCTGCGAGGACGCAAGGTCGCCCAGCATGTCGATGGGGAAGGGGGAGCGGTTGTCGGCACTGAACTCACTCACGGCACGAAAATCTCTTTCCACGGTGTATGCAACCGACATCCGTTATCGGAAGCTCTTGTTGAATAGTATCCGCTCTTTAGGCAAAGCTGCGCGCTGAGATTCAAGGAGCGGATGGGGCAAGGATAAGAAGAGTCACTTTTGCAGGGGAAGTGTGGGGAGGGGGACGTCGTAGAGCGAAACAGTCGACCTTTAGACTGGCCGTTATGGTGACTGTGACGGTGATGAGTAGGAAGACCTGCGGTTCGTGCGCTCGCGTGATTGCGCAGATTGAGCCGCTAGTTCTGGACCAAAATGCGCAGTTCCAGGTGGAAGATGTCGATACCGATCCGAACTTGGCCATGGAATTTGGCGATCGCGTGCCGGTGATTTTGGTCAATGATGAGGAAATCGCTTGCTGGGAAATCGATGATGATGAACTCCTGGAAGCGATAGCGGAGGTCGAATAAGTTCCCGAGACAGCTCTGCCGAACTGCTAGGAGCTGCGGGAACATGGCAGAATGTGGAGTAGCGGCAAAGAAGCAGTAGAGCGCTGCGAACATCGAGGTAGAGGCTAAGTAAAGTATGCCTTTGTTGTGGCGAGATGGCAGAGTTGTCTAGCGTTAACAGTCATAGCTGTGTGAAAAAGCCCGTAGCGGGGACTGTGAAGGAGCAATAGAGCGGTGATTGAGCGGTGAGTGTGCTTCTCGTCGGAATGTCGTACCGGTCTGCACCGGTGACCCTTCTTGAAAAGGTCTCTGTCGGTGAAACTGAGCGAGAGGCCATTTTGGCCCGTCTGATCGCGGATGAAGCAATCAGTGAAGCGATGCTGTTGTCGACCTGTAACCGCGTTGAGTACTACGTGGTGGCCAACGGCTTCCACTCTGGGCTATCGGCTGTGGTCCGTGAAATTGTCGGTCGTACTGGGCTCGAACTCGATGAACTGACGCCGCACCTCTATGTCCGGTATGCACAGGCTGCGGCGGAGCATGCTTTTTCGGTGTGTGCTGGTCTCGACTCGATGGTGCTGGGCGAACAGCAGATTATCGGTCAGATTCGCAATGCCTACCAGGAAGCGGACGAAGCCGGCACAGTCGGTCGCATGTTGCATGACTTGGCACAGAAGGCGCTGCACACGGGTAAGCGCGTGCACAGTGAAACTCTGATTGATAACGCTGGTGCTTCGATGGTCTCCGTGGCCATCGACGAGGCAGTTGCTGCACTGCAACCCGGATTCAACTCTGGTGTTGACGTCGCTGAGGGTACCGATATCCTGGCCGGACGTTCGGCTCTTATCCTCGGCGCCGGTGCGATGAGTTCGCTGGCCGCTAGCTACCTGGGGCGCTGCGGTATTGACCGTCTGATTATTGCCAACCGCACCGTTGACAGGGCGCAGAACCTGGCCAACCACTCCATCGAAGCGGGCATCCCCGCTACTGCTATTGCGTTACATGATTTCGCCGATGTCCTCGATGATGTGGACATTCTCGTCAGCGCCACTGGGGCCATGACTCCCGTCGTTTCAGCTGCTGATGTCATCGACCACGGCCCGCTCGCCATCGTCGACCTGTCTATGCCTCGCGACGTTGCGGAGGATGTCTCCGGGCTTGAGGGGATTGCACTATTCAACATCGAATTGCTGCAGATGACCCGCACGGAGGTCCCGGGCCGTGATGATGAGGCTGCAGCGCGCGACATTGTGGCCGAAGAGTTGGAGTCCTACCTCACGGCGCAGCGCGCAAGCGAGGTAGCACCGACTGTTCGCGCTCTGCGTGAGCGCGCGGCGGATGTGGCGGCGGCTGAGCTCGCTCGCCTGGAGGCGAAGACACCGGGTCTTACTCAAAAGGAACGTCGCGAGGTCGAGTCCACGGTTCGCCGCGTCGTCGATAAGCTCTTGCACGCGCCAACGGTGCAGGTCAAGAAGCTTTCTAGCCAGCAGGGTGGTGGCAACTACGCGCTTGCCCTGCAGAAGCTCTTCGACCTGCCCCTATCCACCCCCTCTGGCCTGTATGCTGACACCGATATCCCCGCAGATCTCATGGTAGAGGGCCGAATTGGGCGGATGCAGGGATTTGAGCAGTATGGTCTTGACAATAGTGCCATCATTGAAGGCGTTGCTGAAACCACCAAGAATTAACACCCGGAGGGAAACATGCCTGACCCAGCGACTATTCGTATCGGTACCAGGGGCTCGGAACTGGCCACGACACAGGCCGGTCACGTCCGTGATGCACTGATTGAGCTGGGGCAGCCTGCAGAGCTGGTGATTGTGAAGACCGCCGGTGACCATAACCGCCACGACCCGGTGGAAAAGATTGGCATCGGTGTCTTCACCCAGGCGCTGCGTCATGCACTCCGCGAGGGGGTGTGCGATATTATCGTGCACTCGTTTAAGGACTTGCCGACGTTGCCGGAAGACGACATGATGGTCGCAGCCGTGCCGGAGCGCGTCGATCCGCGAGAAGCGCTGATTTCCCGTGATGCTACGCCGCTGATGGACCTGCCTGAGGGTGCTCGAGTGGGTACCTCCGCGCCGCGTCGTGTCTCTCAGTTGCGTGCGCTGCGCTCCGACCTGGAACTTGTACCACTGCGTGGAAACATCGAAACCCGCATGGGGCGCGTCTCTGAGGACTTGGACGCTGTCATTCTGGCTCGCGCCGGACTGGAGCGCACGGGTCGCCTCGGAGAGATTGCGGAATCCCTGGACGTGGACGTCCTCATGCCGGCCCCGGCTCAGGGCGCCCTGGCGCTGGAGTGCCGCACTGCTGACCGCGAAATTGTGGATATTCTGCGCAAGATTGACCACCCGGTGTCCCATGCCCGCGCTGTCGCTGAGCGCGCGGTACTCAATGAGCTGGAAGCGGGCTGCACCGCTCCGGTCGCGGCCTACTCAACCGTGAGCGACAGTGGTGAACTCACCCTGCAGGCGGGGGTGTTCGCACTCGACGGTTCGCGTCAGTTGCTCGAGACCGCTACCGCAAACGTGGATAAGGCCGATGAGCTTGGCCGGAAGGTTGCGGCGGCCCTGCTTGAACGGGGTGCTCATGAGGTAATGGGCGATACCCTGCGGGAATCTCAAAAGTAACCGGTTAGTTAATTTGGCTCAAACCCTTTATGCTAATAGGCCTGTATGCATGCCGTTGGGATAAGGGTTTCCTTCGTGCGCTCGCATGTGAGATTCAGGTATCTACCTGCCCCTCACATGCGTTGGCGCATGTCCGCTTTCTTCCTTAGAGACTCATCGGCACGAAAAGTGAACAACCAATAGAAAAGAAATCACTCCGCAACGATGAACACCTCCCTCCCCTCAGCAACGGGACGCATCCTGTTCGTCGGCGCTGGTCCTGGAAATCCCGACCTGCTGACGCTTCGCGCCCGTGAGATTCTCGCAGACACCGCTATCGCCTACGTCGACGCCGATGTCATGCCGGGGGTTCGAGAGCTCGTCGCAACCGATGTGCCTGTTCCTCCCGAGCTGCTGAAGGAAGCCGAGGAAGAGTACGAGCGCATGTGCGCCGCAGCCAAGGCCAAGGGATCTCGTCGTAAGCCGCCGCGTCCGGCACCACCGACCGCCGCAGATCTGCGCACGCCTATCGACGATCCCAAGAAGATGGCCAACCTGCTGGTCGAAGAAGCCGCTAAAGGCAATGACGTGGTGCGTTTGGTGGCAGGCAATCCGCTGACCAACGATTCGCTGCTGGCCGAAATCAACGAGGTCTCGCACGCCGATGTTGAGTTCCAGATTGTCCCTGGCATGTCCGTGCCCTCCACCGTCCCGGCATTTGCCGGTATCGCGTTGGGCTCGACGTACACGGAGACCGATCTCGGTCGCGCCGATGTGGACTGGGACGAGCTGGCCCAGGCACCACAGCCGCTGGTACTGCAGGCCGTGCAGGACGACCTGTCCGCCATTGCAACTGAGCTCGGCGAACGCGGCCTGCCGTCGTCGTTGCCGGTGTCGGTGACTGTCAACGGTACGACTCGTCTGCAGCGCACCTACGACGTCACGCTGGGCACCTTGGCGCAGCTCTCGGGTGACCTGACCGGTCCGCTGGTGGTCACGCTTGGCAAGGGTGTGGACAATCGTTCGAAGTACTCATGGTGGGAAAACCGCGCTCTCTACGGATGGAAGGTGCTGGTCCCACGTGCCAAGGCGCAGGCAGGGCCGATGAGTGCCCGTCTCGTTGCGCACGGCGCCATCCCGATTGAGGTCCCGACCATCTCAATCGAGCCACCGCGCAGCCCGGCGCAGATGGAACGCGCCATCAAGGGGCTTGTCGACGGCCGTTACCAGTGGGTTGTCTTCACTTCCGTCAACGCCGTCACCGCAGTGTGGGAGAAGTTCCAGGAATTCGGCTTGGACGCGCGCTCCTTCGCCGGGGTCCGCATCGCAGCAGTCGGCCATCGCACCGCCGCTGCCATCCGCGATCTCGGCATCACTCCGGAGCTGCTTCCGGATGACACTCGTCAAAATGCCGCGGGCATTGTCGACGTGTTCCCGGAGTACATCGAGGATCTCGATCCGGTCAACCGCGTGCTGCTGCCGCGCGCCGATATCGGCACCGATGTGCTTGTCGACGGTCTGATTGACCTGGGCTGGGAAGTTGATGATGTGGTCGCTTACCGTACCGTGCGGGCAGCGCCACCGAGTGCGGATATCCGCGACATGATTAAGTCCGGTGGCTTCGACGCAGTGTGCTTTACCTCGGGGTCGACGGTGAAGAACCTGGTCGGCATCGCGGGTAAGCCGCATGCTCGCACCATCATTGCCTGCATCGGGCCGATGGCCGCAGCCACGGCTCGCGAGTACGGCCTGCGGGTAGATGTCGTGCCGGAGCGCGCAAGCATCCCGGAGCTGGTGGATGCGCTGGCAGAGCATGTTGCGCAACTGCGGGCGGCAGGGCAGCTGCCACCACCGCGCAAGAAGCGTCGTCGTTCGCGTAAAACCAAGGACTGAGCAGGGGCGTACCGGAGCGAGTTCGCGTTTTGATTAAGGTTGTCTTTATGACTACATCTGGAGCTTCTGAATCATCCCGCGAAATCGATCTCGAACAGTTTGGATTTCCTCTCCCGATTCGTCGCCCACGCAGGCTGCGCACCAACCCGGTGATGCGTGCGATGACGGCGGAGACGACACTGACTCCGAAGAATCTCATCCTGCCCATGTTTGTTGCAGATGGTATTGATGAGCCGAAGCCCATCAGCTCCCTGCCCGGGGTAGTGCAGCATACCGAGGACTCCCTGGTAGAAGCTGTGCGCGAGGCTGTTGAGGCAGGTATCTCGGCAGTTGACCTCTTCGGTGTCCCGCTGGATGCGGACAAGGACGGCGAGGGCTCTGAGTCCTGGAATCCGGAGGGCGTACTCAACCGTGCCCTGCGTCGTCTCCGCGACGAGTTCGGGAATGACATTTTGATCATGGCCGACACCTGCCTGGATGAGTTCACTGACCACGGCCACTGTGGTGTGCTGGGCACGGATCGCTTCGGCAACACGGTCGTTGAGAATGACCGCACGCTGATTAACTACATCAAGATGGCCGTTGCGCAGGCCGACGCCGGTGCCCATATCGTGTCCCCTTCGGGCATGATGGACGGCCAGATTGCCGCAATTCGCGAGGGCCTGGATGCCGCTGGCCATGAGGATGTCTCCATCATGGCGTACTCGGCAAAGTACGCCTCCGCCTTCTACGGTCCATTCCGTGAAGCTGTGGGCAGCTCGCTACAGGGTGATCGCCGTACCTACCAGCAGGATCCTGCAAACCGTCGTGAGTCCCTGCTTGAAGTGCAGCTCGACGTTGACGAAGGTGCGGACATGGTGATGGTCAAGCCGGCCATGAGCTACCTGGATATTCTGCGCGAGGTCGCGGATATGTCGCCGGTGCCGGTTGCCGCCTACCAGGTCTCTGGTGAGTACGCGATGATTCACGCCGCTGCCGCCAACGGGTGGATTGACCTGGATGCTGCGATGATGGAAGCAGTGCTGAGCATTCGCCGTGCCGGTGCGGAGCAGATTTTGACGTACGCAGCGGTGGACTTGGCGAAGAAGCTGCGCGCCCAGTTCTAATTCGCTCGGGTGAACGTGCAGTAGCAAATATCGAGAAGTGGACGGATGACTAAAGAAGAGAAGAAGCCCGCAATTCCCGAGCAGGTCGAGGGAGCTAGGCAGGCGTGGCGGGTTACGGCCGTGTTGCAGCTGCTCGTCGCTGCGGTAGCTACGGTGACCTACTGGCTGCATCCGGAAATGCTGATGAGCCCCTCAACCGCTAAGGAGAATTTCCCGGGTTTCAGCGAGGGCCAGATTGATGCTGCCATGAAGGCGACTATCGTTATCGCGTTCTTTTTCGCAGTGGGGCTTTGCATCGCGTTCTTCGCCATTATCGAGCGAATGCGCAAGGGGAGCGAAGGTGCTCGCACCGTGCTGGTTATCGGCTCGCTTTACCTGGCACTGTCGGCGCTGATGTCCTTCTTCTCTTCTACGGCTTCAGAATCGGGAGTGCCGGCATCCCTCGTTCTTATCAGCGGAATTGTGCGAATCGCCTCGGCCACTGCCGCGGTAGCGGGTCTAGTGCTCGCCGCTTCGAAGGAATCCAAGGACTACTTCGATCATCAGCGCCCGTCGAAACCGTGGACCCCGTCCGCTCCGGAATCGCATCTGCCGAGAGCGTCGAAGCATGGCGCTGATCCAAAGCGGCAACAGCAGCTGGGCCAGTCACAGCCCAAGCAATCCAAGCAGCCTGAGGAGTCCAAGCGATGATGTCCCTGCCGAGTCGGCCCTGGCAGTGGGTGCTCTTCGTCGCGCTCATCGCCCAGATTGTCCTGAGCTTGATACTGGTCACCGGCGACTATTCGCAGGCTCCCGCCGCCGTTGGCCGCGATATCTACATCGTCGCCGGTGTGACGCTGGTCTGCTCGCTTATTGGTAGCGGCTGCTTGCCGACGGCCACTGAGTTCAAACTCTCCCGGAACTGCCTGCTCATCATGGTGATTATCACGGCTCTCGCCATGTTCTTTGCCATTATGGCTGGAGCGCTGACTGTATGGGTTATCGCGCCCAGCCTGGCGATGGCGTGTGGACTACTGTTGCTCTATCGTGAATTAGCGCTCACGCGCGCCAACCAGCCACAGGATTAGACGGAAAGTTTCAAAGGCCATGAGTGACACCGGTGAGTTTGATTTCTCTCTGGACAATCGCGTTGAACAAGCGATTGTGGATGCCAAGGTCGCTGCTCGTAAGGCATTGCCACGAAGCCGTCAGGACATCGACGAAGAAAGTGCCCATCAGCGGCTTGCACACCGCAGAGGCCAGTCCAACACAGCTTTCGCACTCATCCTGGAAAACTTGGAAAACGCCGAGAGCGCTGAGCGTGCTGAGCATGTTTTGGAATCCTTTCCAGATGTGACCGCCTCTGTGGTCTACAAGCCCGGACGCGCGTGGATTACCGCGCCCGATACCATCGATCCGAATCAGTTCATCGAAGCTCTCCGCGAAATTGGGGTCGAGTCGTACCTCACGCGCAGCACGCTTCGGCGTCGTGCAACTCGGCTGGATGTGTCACAACATCGCCGTCCCGCTGTTCCGGCTGCCGCTCAACAGAATGAGGAGGAGCGCATTCGCCGTCGTGAAGCGGCCTTGCGCCGAAGCGGCGGTGGCGCGGAAGTACTGTTCACGGCGCGTGAACTGGTGACCAAGCAACGCTTTTGGGGAAGCCTGTTCCTATCGATTCCGGTGCTGGTGACGTCGTTGAACGTCAACTGGCAGTTCCCGGGTTGGCAGTGGATGTGTCTTGTGCTGACCACGATTGTGGTGTGGTGGGGTGGTTGGCCGTTCCACCGGGCAATGGCGGCGTCCCTGCGTCGGCGGATGTCGGCGCTGGATGGGGCGAGCTCCATTGCCATCCTGCTGGCGTGGCTGTGGTCGCTAGCGCAGCTTATCTTTGGTCCCGCGGGACAGATTGGATATACCACTGCGCCCACTTGGTTTGCTTTCAACTACCGGGAAAGCGCCTCGGCAGAGGTGTTTTTCGACGTTGCGTGCGGCCTGACTGTGCTGTTGCTAACAGGTCGCATGTTTACGCGCTACAACAAGGTGCGTACTGGACAAATCTTGCGCAACCTGCGCATTCCAGCTGAGCGAAACGTGACAGTCGTGCGCAAGAGCGCTAAATCCGCGGAGCCGAAACGGGTGGAGGTGACGGTCGCGGAGCTCAATATCGGTGATGACATCGTGGTTCCACCGCACTCGGTGATTCCGGTTGATGGCTCAGTCATCGGTGGTGCGTCCACGATGGATGCGCAGCTACTCGGTATCGGCGTTGAACCGCAGAAGGTCAAGGTCAATTCCAAGGTTTGGGCCGGTGCAATCAACCTGGATTCGGAGCTCAAGGTGCGCGTGGAACGCACCGGTTTCAAGACCCGGGCGTCATCGATAGCGCGCTGGCTTCGTCAAGCGGTTCGAGAAGAAACGGTGATGCACCAGACCGCAGTGCACTCGGCATCAGAGCTGGTGCCATGGACGCTGTCGTTGGCGGGCGTGGCTTTTTGCGGCTGGTGGCTGGCGACTGGCACGATGAGCGGTGCCCTCGCGGTGGCGCTGGCTATGCTCTCGGGCATCGCGCCGGTGGCATTGGCAATGTCTACGTCGACCGTGCAGCGCATCGGGATTCTGGCCGGTGCTAGTAACGGAATCTTGATTCGTGGCAATGAGACTTTCCGAAAGCTGGCCGCTGCCGATGTGGTGATTTTTAACCGAGTTGGAACGCTGACCGAGGGTGACACCCACGTGCTCGGTGTCGCCGCTGAGCGCAATGAAAATCCGGATCTGGTTCTGCGTGTGGCGGGCGCTCTCATGATGGAGAGCAACCACCCGGCATCAGCGGCAATCGTGCGCGCGTGCCGTGTATCCCGCGACGCCGGTTCCGGCGGTGGCGAGGTGCCGCACTGGATTGAGACTGTACACGTCGCAATTGCGGAAGACGGTGCGTTCGTTGGCCAGGTAGAGATCCCGGTGAAGGACTCGGACGACAAGTTGGAGATGCGCTTTGTTGAGGGGCGTGTTTGGCGTCCGCGTGATCTCACTGCACTCAGCGAGAAAATGGCCGTGGCTGCGCTCAGTGGCGGTACTCCGATGGTGGTGTCGTGGCGTGGCAAGGTCCGTGGTGTCATCACCATTGGTGAGGACATTAAGCCCGATGCGGTCGAGAGCATTGACCAGCTTGAGGATATGGGCGTGGACACCATGATGATCACGCGAGATCCGTATCCAGTAGCCCGTCGTTTTGCTGACCGGCTGAATATCTCACGAGTATTCGCGGGCATCATTGCCTCCCGCAAGGCCATTGCGGTGCGTTCGGTCCACAGTGACGGCGAGACTGTCGTGATGGTTGGCGACAAGGACATCCGGGACTCTCTGCGTGCCGCTGACGTGGGTGTTTTGATGGACAACACCGAAGGCAATCAGAATCTTGATGTTGATTACGCCGATGTCGTGGCACTGCGTAACAACGTGTTGTCGATTCCGGAGGCCATTGAAATCGCACGTGCTGTGGTGCGGATGATGGACTCCAACATCTACTTTGCGTGGTTCTACAACGTTGCGGTCATCCTGCTGGGTATGACCGGTATGATTCACCCGCTGCTGGCATCGCTTTTGATGATTTTCTCCAGCTTGTGGATCGACTGGCGATCCCGTCGAGTGTCCTCTCGCCGCAAGCATCTATTCAGGGTGAAGCTGGGACGTTGGTAGGGCAGGGTAGCCCTTCATCCGAGTGGCCGTCTACGATGGTCACCGTGACTCAAGACATTAATGCTCCTCATGTCCCAGAAAACGTTGAGCTCACCGATCGTTCGGCAGAGTTCTTTACGCAGGCTCAGGCAGTGACGCCGGGTGGCGTGAACTCGCCGGTCCGCGCCTTCGGTTCCGTCGGTGGCACCCCACGTTTCATTGACCACGCCGCGGGCTCTCGTCTCGTGGATGTTGATGGCAACGAATATGTGGACTTGGTCTGCTCGTGGGGTCCAATGATTCTGGGCCACGCGCACCCGGCAGTGGTGGAGGCCGTTCAGAGCGCCGCCACTCGCGGTTTGTCTTTCGGCGCTCCGACGACGGCTGAGACCGACCTGGCTCGTCACATCGTTGAGCGCACGTCGGTAGATGAGGTGCGTCTGGTCAATTCCGGCACTGAGGCCACCATGTCCGCAGTTCGCCTGGCTCGCGGTTTCACTGGTCGTTCCAAGATCATCAAGTTCGCCGGCTGCTACCACGGTCACGTGGACGCGCTGCTGGCATCGGCCGGTTCCGGTGTCGCTACTTTTGGTCTGCCGGATTCGCCGGGTGTCACCGGTGCATCGGCTGCCGACACCATTGTTGTTCCTTATAACGACATTGAGGCCGTCAAGGCCGCATTCGCTGAGAACCCGGGCGAGATTGCCTGTGTCATCACTGAGGCGGCAGCGGGCAACATGGGTACCGTCGCACCGCAGGACAACTTCAACGCGAAGTTGAAGGAAGTCTGCCATGCAGACGGCGCACTGCTGATTCTCGATGAGGTCATGACTGGCTTCCGCGCTTCCTACAACGGCTGGTACGGCATTGATGGTGTGGCCGGTGACCTGACCACCTTCGGCAAGGTCGTCTCCGGTGGTTTGCCGGCAGCTGCCTTTGGTGGTCGCCGCGACGTCATGGAGTACTTGGCTCCGAACGGTCCGGTGTACCAGGCAGGCACACTCTCCGGTAACCCGGTCGCTATGGCAGCTGGCCTGGCCAACCTGGAAAATGCCACGAAGGATGTCTATGACACCGTTGCGGCCAATGCAGATCGCCTGGCCACGATTCTGTCCGACGCCCTGACCAAGCAGGGCGTGGCCCACCACATTCAGCGTGCGGGCACGATGCTCTCGCCACGCTTCGCCGAGGGCGAGGGCCATAACTTTGAGCAGATGCAGGCAGCGGATACTTTCCGCTACCCGGCTTTCTTCCACGCCCTACTGGCCAATGGTGTCTACCCGCCGGCTTCTTGCTACGAGACCTGGTTCGTCTCCGCTGCGCTGACCGACGCCGACTTCGAGATTATCGAGCGTGCAGCAGCCCGCGCGGCCGAGGCGGCGGCAACCGCCAAGCCGGAGTAGGTGACACGTGCCGAACAAGACCAATTCGCAGGCAGCACAGCAGGAATCGCAGCCGACACAGCCGGAAAACCAGGCGTCTAAGCGTGCAACAAAGCACGCCAAGACCACGGTCGTACATCTCGTCCGCCACGGCGAGGTTTATAACCCGGATAAGATTCTCTACGGTCGCCTGCCCGGCTGGCACTTGTCTGAGCGCGGTCAGCGTCAGGCAGCGGCCACGGCCTCGTCCTTCGAAGGCCACGACATCCGCTACTTCGCCTGTTCCCCGCTACAGCGCACGCAGGAAACCTCACGGCCCTTCACCGAGATAATCGGCATGAAGCCGACCCTGGATGAAGATTTGCTGGAGGCTGGCAACTCCTTTGAGGGTTTACACATCAAGGGCATTGACTCCGCACTGTGGAATCCGAAGTACTGGCCACGGCTGCGTCGTCCGAGCGTGCCCAGTTGGGGCGAGCCCTACGAGGAGATCGCGGACCGTATGTTCCACGCCATCGAGCGAGCCCGCGAGGCCGCCGAAGGAGCGGAAGCGGTGCTGGTGACGCACCAGCTGTGCATCATTGCAGCTCAGCGTCGTGCGCGGTACTTGAAGCTCGCCCACAACCCGGCAACTAGGCAGTGCGATCTGGCCAGCGTGACCTCCTTGGTCTTCGTCGGCGACACCATTGTCGACGTGCGCTACAGTGAACCGGCCGGTCACCTGTAAGGTGAATAAATAGTTTTGTTGAAGTTTCACTGACCCCCGGAAGGTGGCACCCCAAGTGGCCAAGGTCTCATCGTCCCGAATTGCAGCAACGCTAGCGGCAGCAACTCTGTCTCTGTCGCTCGCAGCATGTAACCCCGGAGATTCAGTGGGACACGATGCCGTTGCCGTCGGCGGTCAGTTCGAGTTTGTTTCTCCAGGGGGTCAGCAGATCATTGACTACGCACCCGAGGAGCGCAAACCGGTCGGCAAGGTGTTCGGTCCTTCTCTAGAGGACGACGACAAGAAAATCTCCCTCGATGACTTCAAGGACCAGATTGTGGTCCTAAACGCCTGGGGGCAGTGGTGCGCACCGTGCCGATCCGAATCGGATGACCTGCAGTATGTCCAGGAACAGATGGAAGAGCAAGGTATCGGCACCGTTCTCGGCATCAACGTCCGCGACAATGTCCGCCAGGCTCCCATCGACTTTGTGAAGGACAACGGCATCACCTACCCGTCCATCTATGACCCGGCCTTCGTCAACGCCAGCGCACTCGGCGGCATCCCGGCTTCGGTGATTCCGACAACCATCATTCTGGACAAGCAGCACCGCCCGGCCAAGGTCTTCCTCCGCGAGGTCGATCACACCATGCTGATGAAGGCTGTTAATGAAGTGAAGGCGGAGGGCTAGGCCCCAGCATGGGAACTCTTGCCATGGACACGATTTATCTTGCCGATGGCATCGGCCAGCAGTTCGCCGACGCCGCCACCGGCGGTCCCATCCTATTAGGCCTGCTCGCTGCTGCGCTGGCTGGTCTCGTCTCGTTTGCCAGCCCGTGCGTCATTCCGCTCGTGCCCGGTTACGTCTCGTATCTCACCGGTATTTCCGGAGCATCGGGGGCGCAGGGCCAGGGCTTGACGACGGGCACTGCGGACGCAACCGCCGTCGATAAGCGTGACGGCGATGGAGGGCGTGGCAAGCGTTCCGCAACTGCCCGCGTCGGCCTGGCTGCGTTGCTGTTCGTGCTGGGCTTCACTGTCATTTTCGTGCTGGGGTCGGCCTCAATTTTCGGGCTCGTGTCCACGCTGCGTCTGCAGGCGCGCACGCTGACGATTGTCGGTGGCGTGGTGACCATCGTGATGGGACTCGCCTTCATGGGCATGGTGCCGGCGCTGCAGAAGGACACCCGCATGGCGCCGAAGCGCTGGACCACGTGGCTGGGAGCGCCACTGCTTGGCGCGGTGTTCGCGCTGGGGTGGACGCCGTGTCTGGGCCCGACGCTGACTGCAATTATTTCGGTGTCCGCGGGCACGCAGGGTATGACCGCGGCCAGGGGAGTGGCGCTGATTATCGCTTACTGCCTGGGGCTGGGGCTGCCGTTCATTTTGGTGGCGCTGGGGTCGGCACGCGCGATGCGTGGAGTGGACTTCCTGCGTAAGCACTCGCGAACTATTCAGCTCATCGGTGGTGTGGCGCTGGTGCTGGTCGGAATTGCCCTGGTCACGGGACTGTGGGATGTTTTTGTTGCCTGGGTTCAGGCCGCTTTTATTACTGATACGGTAACGCCAATTTAGTGAAAGATTTTTCGATGTCGGTGAATTGGAATAAGGTACGACAGCCCTTCCAGCAGGTCTGGAACTGGTTGACCAGCATGCGCACAGCGCTGATTCTGCTGTTCATCCTCGCTTTCGCAGCGGTTCCGGGCGCCCTGTTGCCACAGCGCTCGCTGAATAAGGACAAGGTCGACCAGTATCTAGCCGCCAACGGCAAGACCGCCGAGATCATGGATAAGCTGCAGCTTTTCGATGTCTTCTCGTCCGTCTGGTTCGTCGCCATCGTGGCATTGCTGCTGATTTCCCTGGTTGGCTGCATTATTCCGCGCACCATCGACCACTACAAGGCCATGAAGACGCCACCGGCCAAGGCGCCGAAACGGTTGGCGCGTCTTCCGCTTCACGACGAAGCCGTGGTCGATGCCTCTGCGGATGAAGTTTCTAAGCGGGTGCGTGAGCGCCTGAACAAGTGGGCGTTGACCGAGACTCCAGCAGATGAAGATCGCGCTGGGGCACGATCCTTTTCCGCGGAGAAGGGATACCTGCGTGAGTTTGGCAACCTGGTGTTCCACCTGGGCATTGCGCTGCTGATTATCATCGTCGGCTTGGGCCGCATGATCTATTACGAGGGTCAGGTCATTTTGCTGACCAACACCGGCACCGAGATTTCTGACGACAACGTCAATAGCGCGGTGGGCGTTCCGTTCTGTAACACCGCTGCTGCGAACTATGACTCGCTGCGTGCTGGCAACACCTTCGACGGTACAACTCTGAACCCGTTCTGTATTCAGGTCGATGACTTCTTCGCCGATTACCTGCCGAACGGTCAGGCCAAGATGTTTACCTCTCATATCCGATTCGCAGAAGAAGAGGATATGCGCAAGCCGGTCGATGAGTGGGAAAAGACCACGCTGCAGGTCAACCATCCGCTGCGCGTCGCCGGTGACCGTGTGTACCTGCAGGGGCACGGCTTTGCCCCGGCCTTTAAGGTGACCTGGCCGAATGGCGAGTCGCGTACGTCGATTGTCCAGTTCCGTCCGGATGATCCGACCTTCTTCCTGTCCTCTGGTGCGCTGCGCTTCGACCCACCAGCAGGCATGTACCCGGACTTGTTCGAGCGCCGCCAGAACCAGATTGCAATCGAGGGACTGTTCGCTCCGACCGCGGAGTTTACTGGTGAAAAGGGTGCTCTGCTGCAGTCCTCTTACCCGGCGATGCAAGACCCGGCCGTGGCTGTCGACATCTACCGCGGCGACGCGGGCTTGGACACCGGTCGTTCGCAGGGGCTGTTTTCCCTCGACCGCGATCTGATGCACTCGGGTCAGCTGGCTAAGGAAGCCCGCGTCAACCTCAAGCAGGGCGAATCCACCGAGCTTGCCGACGGCACCAAGATTGAATTCCTCGGTGCGAAGGAATTCGTCAACTTGCAGGTTTCGCACGATCCCACGCAGTTCTGGGTGCTGGTGGCAACTGTGGCCGCACTGGCGGGCATGGTTCTTTCGTTGGGCATTAAGCGCCGACGTGTTTGGGTGCGCATGTTCCCGCTGGAAGATGGCCGCACTCGCGTTGAGTTCGGTGGCCTTGCCCGCACCGACAAGGCAGGTTGGGGCGAGGAGTTCCAGTACATCGTAGATGACATCCTGGAACGTGACAGTGATGACGAGGATGCTGCTGACAACAATGCTGCGACCGACGAGAGCGCGGACGACAAGGACAAAAGCTAACTGACCACTAAGTCTGGTCCATCATTACTGCAGGGTGAATGCGCGGGGGCGAGAATTGCGCCTCCGCGCATTTTTGCGTCCCCCGTGTCCCCGGTCCCCTTTTGCTTAGTCCTGCTTTAGTACTAGGGTTTGAAGAAGTATTCCGCTAATTCCACACTTTGGAGCCAAGTACATGCTCGTCAATAAGACACTGGCGCAGTTTTCGGACTGGTCGTACTTCACGGCCTTCGCCTTTTATCTTGTGGCCTTTGTTATTTCCATTGCCTACTACAGTCGTCGTATCGCGGCCGCTGAAGCGAAAAGCCAGGTTGCGGAACGCGAGCTGGTAGCCGCCGGTGCGGGTGAGGGAGCTACCACCGCTAGTGTTGCTGACTCGGGGGAGTCGGCGACGAAGTCGTCGGCAAGCGAGCCTAAGAACCAGGTGCTGACGAACCGACTCGGCGTTGTGACGGAAATGCTGATTTACGTCGGGGTGGCCGTGCACTTTGCATCGGTGCTGCTGCGTGGCCTGGCCGTGCAGCGTTTCCCGTGGGGCAACCTCTACGAGTACGTATCAGTTTCAATCCTCTTTGCTATGGCAATTGCAGCTGGCGTACTGCATCGTGAAACCATGCGTGTGTTCTGGCCGTGGCTGTTGGCTCCGATTCTGGCGCTGATGTTTTACGGTGGTAAGAACCTATATGTTGAGGCTGCTCCGGTGGTGCCGGCACTGCAGTCGATTTGGATTCCGGTTCACGTCTCGATTATTTCTATCGGGTGCAGTATCGCACTGATTTCCGGTGTTGCCTCGATTCTCTACATGCTGCGGATGTACAACCGCGAGGGCAAGGAAAAGGGCTTCCTGGGCAAACTGGTCGCGCCGCTGCCGGATGCTCAAAAGCTGGATGCGATTGCTTACCGCACCGCTATTTGGTCCTTCCCACTGTTCGGTCTGGGCATTGTGCTGGGCGCTATCTGGGCCGAGTCCGCATGGGGTCGTTACTGGGGCTGGGACCCGAAGGAGACCACGGCGCTGATTACCTGGATTATCTACGCCCTGTACCTGCACGCTCGCGCGACTTCGGGTTGGCGTAATACCAAGGCCGCGTGGATCAACATCTTCGGTTTTGCCACCATGGTGTTCAACCTCTTCTTCATCAACCAGGTGGTTTCGGGCCTGCACTCCTACGCTGGTCTGAACTAAGTCTTCACACTTGTACAAAGCCGGCATCGCCGGGTGAACTAGAATCGCTTCCATGCGCGTTCTCGTCACCGGTGGTGCCGGCTTTATTGGTTCCAACTTCGTTCTCCGCACTCTGGCTACACGGCCCGATGTGAATGTCACGGTGCTGGACGCTTTCACCTATGCCGCGAACCCTGCGAGCTTGGATGGCGCGGACTGTGAAATCATCCGCGGCGATGTTCGTGACGCGGAGCTGATCGATCGCCTCGTGCCCCGCTTCGACGTGGTCGTCCACTTCGCCGCAGAGAGCCATAACGACAATTCGCTGGTGGATGCCGATCCCTTCGTCACCACTAATGTCATGGGCACCGTGAATCTGGCCAAGGCTTGCGCCACCCACGACGTCCGCCTTCACCACATCTCCACCGACGAGGTCTTCGGCGATCTCGCTCTCGACGATCCAGCACGCTTTACGACGGCCACCGCGTACAAACCCTCCAGCCCCTACTCGGCCTCCAAGGCTTCAGCGGATCACTTTGTCCGGGCGTGGGTGCGCAGCTTCGGGTTGGTTGCGACGATTAGTAACTGCTCGAACAACTACGGGCCGAGGCAGCATCCGGAGAAGCTGATTCCCCGCCAGATCTGTGGTCTGTTGCGCGGTCGTAGCCCTCGCGTGTACGGCACTGGCGAGAATGTTCGGGACTGGATTCACGTCGATGACCACAACGACGCGGTCTGGGCAATCTTGGATTCTGGCGAGGTGGGGGAGACCTACCTGATTGGTGCCGATGGCGAGCGTTCCAACCTCGACGTGGTCGGAGACATCCTGGAGGGCTTCGGTCGTGAGCGGTCCGACTTTGTCCATGTCACTGACCGCCCGGGGCATGACCGTCGTTATGCGATTGACCCCGCATCCATCCGCAGCCTTGGCTGGCAGCCGCGCTACCAAGACTTTTCCGCGGGGCTCGCCGAGACCATCGACTGGTATCGCGCCAACGAGTCCTGGTGGGCGGCGGCCTACGATGCCGCTGAGGCTGGCTACGCGGAGCGCGAGCAGGAGTTGTAGTTCGCTGCTGGGGCATGCCTAGCGAACCCTCAACGCACACTCAGTGCACACTCAACGCGTGCCACAGCCTCAGCCCGGGCGCCCCGTCTACACTTGTTACCCATGAGCCCTAAGAGCACATTCCAGCCCACTTCTATCGACGGCGTTTTCACCTTCGAACCGGTCATCCACGGCGACAGCCGCGGTAGTTTCCACGAGTGGTATCGCCTCGACGCATTCGCCGAGGCCACGGGCTACCCGTTCTTCCCGGAGCAGGCCAACATGAGTGTCTCCGCCGCAGGCGTTGTCCGTGGCCTGCACTTCGCTGACGTCAGCACCGCGCCAGATGGCCACCCCGGCCAGGCGAAGCTGGTTACTTGTCCCGCGGGCCACATCCTCGACATTGCGGTTGACCTGCGTCGCGGCTCCGATACCTTCGGCAAGGTCGAGGTTTTCGAGCTCGACAGCAAGACCCGCCGAGTGGTCTATCTGCCCAACGGCATCGGACATGGCTTCGTCTCGCTTGCCGACGACTCTGTGCTCACTTACCTCACTTCCACCGGTTACAACCCGGAGGCAGAGCGTGCTGTTAGCATCCAGGACCCGACTCTCGGAATTGACCTGGCTGCGCTGCTGGCCAAGGGTGGTCTCACCGACGCGGACATGATTCTCTCCGAGCGCGATCAGAAGGCTCCGACTATCGAGCAGTTCGAGGCCGAGGGCAATAAGCTCCCCAGTGAGTTTGACTGCAAGGATCTTGAGAACATGGCTCGCGACGAGTGGGCAATCGCCAACGAAGCGGCCGGGCAGTAAGGCAGAAAGGCGCGAGCACTATGAAGGGCATCATCCTCGCAGGTGGTACGGGCTCTCGGCTGTTTCCCATCACACTTGGCGTAAGCAAGCAGCTGGTTCCCGTCTATGACAAGCCGATGATCTACTACCCGCTGAGCACGCTGATGCTAGCGGGAATCAGGGACATCCTCGTCATCACCACGCCACATGATGCCCCGCAGTTTGAACGCTTGCTTGGCGACGGCTCGCAGTGGGGCCTCACCCTCACCTTTGCCACCCAAGACGAGCCCCGTGGTCTCGCTGAAGCGTTCATCATCGGTGCGGACCACATCGGCGATGACTCCGTTGCCCTCATCCTCGGCGACAACATCTTTTACGGTGCTGGCTTGGGCACGCAGCTGCGCCGCTTCCATAACGTCGATGGCGGAGCGATCTTCGCCTACTGGGTCGCAGATCCCACAGCCTATGGAGTCGTGGACTTCGACCAAAGCGGCAAAGCCGTGGCGATCCAGGAGAAACCGAAGAAACCACGCAGCCATTTCGCGGTGCCTGGTTTGTACTTCTATGATGCCGAGGTTGTTGAGATAGCTCGCTCGCTGCAACCGTCGTCACGCGGCGAATTGGAAATCACGGATGTTAACCGCGCCTACTTGGAGCGCGGGAAACTGCAGGTAGAGGTGCTGCCGCGCGGCACGGCATGGCTGGACACGGGCACGGTGGACAATCTGATGGCCGCGGGTGATTTCGTGCGCACGATTGAGCAGCGGCAGGGGCTAAAGATTGGCTCGCCGGAAGAGGTGGCGTGGCGCATGGGATTCATTGACGATGCTGCGCTTAGCGCGCGTGCCGACGCCCTCAGCGCCAGTGGCTACGGGGAATATCTACAGCAGTTGTTGCTGCGTGGCAAGGACGTTTAGTCAGTTTCGCCGGGATTATCGGGGTTGTCGTCCTGCTCCCGTTCGCGCCGCTCCTGCAGCTCCTGCTCACGTTTACGGCGATCGAATTCGGCCTTCTTGAGCTTCCAGAGAAACTCCGGATCATCGTCGGGAGCGAGCGGACGGGGTTCCGGTTGCGGAGCGGAAATACGTCGCATGCCGTTGCCGCGACTGCCGGGGCCAAATGCCTTCCACAGCATGACTACGACAAGGATGATGAACAGCAGCAGAATGAGCCGACCCATGTAATAGCTAACCTCCTGGATTTACCGACTAGAATACGCAACGAGTCCCGTAGTGCCCACGAGGGGTATCGCACTGCATGCGGTACGGCGTACAGAGTTCGTTAGGGTACAAAGGAACGTTGGACACGAACAGCCATGGACGCTAGCAACGCCCGGGCACAGCACAGGCGTAACACGTAGAGGTGAGGGTTTAATGACCAATCCAGCAGAGCAGGACAAGTTGGCTTCTGAGGCTCAGATGCCAGCAGCTCCGGTGACCAAGAATGCTGGTCGCGGCAATGCCATGAAGGGGCTGTTCTGGTACGGCCTTGCTCGTCTGCTGCTATTCCTAGTGCTGTTCTTCATTCTGCTCGTGATTATCTACCTCGTTAATGTGCAGATTCCGGCTGCAATTACGGCTGTGTTCGCACTGATTATTGCGATGCCGCTGTCGGTTTTTGTGTTCCCGAAGCTGCGCGTCCAGGCCAATGAGTCTGTTGCAGTGTGGTCGGAGAACCGCCGCGCGCACAAGGAATACATTGCGCAGCAGATTAAGGACCGCGAGGAAAACTAGCGCACCTTCTCCAGGGCCCGCTCGATAGCCCGGTTCACCGCTTCCGGAGCCTCGAGCGGCAACATGTGGCCGGCCCCGTCGACTTCAACCAGTTCGGCGTCCGGCCACTTTTCCATAATTAGGTCTGCTTGCTTGCGCGGAGTGACATCGTCCTTCGTGCCCACCAGTACCGCTCCTGGCAAGCCCTCCAAGTAAGGCCCGGATGCGAACTCGTCGTGATCCTGCAGGTCGTCGAGATATCCCACGAAAGTTTCCAGCGGTGTTTCATTAATCATGGCCGCGTGGAACTCGATGATCTCGTAGTCCGTGCGCCGGGCGAACACCGCCACCGCCAACGACGGCGCCATCAGTGACGCGATTGCCTCGCGGAACTTGCGAATCTCCTTCGGCGAGGACTCAATTGCATTGCGCGCCGCATCCGCCACCGGGGACGCCAGAATCTGCGGCACACCCTGGGCGGCCAGCTTGTCGATAGACGTGGAAATCAACACTACGCCTGCTATCCGACGGCGAATGCTTTCCTCGGCAGCCCGCACCATGTGCAGTGCAATCAAACCGCCTAGCGAATGCCCAACCACGATGAGTTTTCCGGTCGCGGCACGCTCGGCGATCACGGCCAGCGCATCGGCCGCAGCACCTTCGACCGTGCAGAGTGAAGCCGGAACCGCTCCGGTCTGGCCGTGGCCGCGCAGATCCATAGTCAACAGGCGTGCTTCCGGGTGCGACTTGCGCAGCGCGTTGAACTGCCGGTACCAGGACTCACCAGCCAGGGTGAAGCCGTGGACGAAGACGATGGTCACGGGTTCTTTGGCGGGTTCGCTAGGTTCAACCTCGTACCAGTGCACCGGAATATCGGTGGTGACAGCATCCGGCTTGTCGCTGGCCTTCCGCTCGTCGTCCTTGGCCGCAATCTCGGCCGTGACCGGTGCGGTCTTGATATGCACCACGCCGGTTGACGTGAGATCGGTGAGTCCCGGTTCACGGGTCTGCGAATGCAGCGCACCGTGCTCCAGCGCCAGTCGGCGGCGTCCCGATTTGGTCAAACGCAGAGCAGCGCTGCGGGCGAAAGCTGGAGCCTTGGCTGCTGTGTCGCCAACTCGGGTTGCGGCCTCCTGGACGTCGTCAAGCGCCTTGTGCATCAGTGTGCGGAAATCCATCGGTGCCCCTTAGCTGAGAGCGAGCGCGAGTGCCGTGATGACGGACCAGACAAGCATCATCTTGCCGGTAAGCCCCAGTACCGGGATGAGCTCCTTGCCCTTCTGATGCATGCGAATTGGCTCGGAGGCCTTCACCCACAGCGGCACGATGAGCAGACCCACCAGCGCCCATGGGCGCCAGAAAGCGATAAAGATGCTGGCCAGCGCGGGCATGAGTGAGAGAATCTGCCAGACGATGCGGGTGCGGAAGTCGCCCAGGCGAACTGCCAACGTGATCTTGCCGGTGGCGGCGTCGGTGGGGATGTCGCGCAAGTTGTTCGCCAGGTTCACGGCAGAAGACACCGAACCAATACCGATTGCGCAGGCCAGGCCGACCCAAGACAGCGAGCCCGTCTGGGTGAATTCCGTGCCGAGCACCGCGACGAGACCGAAGAAGACGAAGACCGAGACCTCGCCAAGTCCGCGATAACCGTAGGGATTTTTACCGCCGGTGTAGAACCACGCAGCCGCGATGCACAGTGCACCGACCAGAATGAGCCACCACGCGCTCATCAGGGACAGCGCCACACCGGCAAGACCGGCGACACCAAAGGAACCGAACGCCGCGTACTTCACAACCTTCGGCTCGACCAGACCAGAACCCGTCAGGCGCAGCGGGCCCGAGCGGTCATCGTCAGTGCCGCGGATGCCATCGGAGTAGTCGTTGGCGAAGTTCACGCCCACAATCAACGCCCACGCGACAACCAGCGCGAGCACCGCACGTCCCCAGATAATCGGCGCGTGCGTCGATGCCGCTCCGACACCGACGATGACCGGCGCAAACGCATTCGCCCAGGTATGGGGGCGCGCGCCTTCCAGCCAATCGCTTAACGACGCCGTTGCAGGACTCTTTGGTGCTTCAGACATGAATTAATAATAGGACGTGACACCAAATGCCTTGAACTAATGCGTGTCTGAATGAGCTAAAAGAGCGCCGCGACTTTCTTCCGGTCGACCTTGCCCGGACCAATCAGTGGCAGAGCCTCCACACGACGCAGGTCCTTCGGAATCATCCAGTGATTGATTCGCCCGGCGTCTTCAGCATCGCCGAGCCCGTCCATGACATCGCCGAGCTCAGCGGTGCCTTCATACGCTGCGACGATAGCGTGGCCGAGCCGTGGGTGTGGCACACCGACCACGCAGGCTCCCGTAACTCCATCGATGGCGAGCAGTTCACGTTCGAGGACTTCGGGGTGCAGCTTCAACCCGCCGGAGTCGATGATGGTGTCCAGGCGTCCCGTAATGACTAGTCGGCCATCGCGGATCTCGCCCGCATCGGAGGTGGCGAACCAACCTGGTTTATGGAAAGCCTCGTGACCGGGCGCATTGCGGTAACCGTGCGCGATCATCGGTCCGCCCAGCCAAACGCGACCATTTTCGATGGCGACCTGTGCACCCTCGATGGGCTGGCCGTCATAGACGCAGCCGCCGGCTGTCTCGGAGGAACCATAGGTGGCCACGACGTTGATGCCCAGCTCTTCAGCGCGTGCTGCCACCTGCGGGTTCAAAGCTGCGCCGCCGACAAGTACGGCATCAAACAGGCGCAGGGCTGCCGCACCAAAGGGTTCTTCCATGGCCTTGGCCAGCTGCATCGGAGCCAGCGAGGTGTAGGCGCGGTGGCCGGCGCCAGCGCCTGTGAGGGCCTCGGCGCCGTCGGCGAATGCGGCAACATCAAAACCGTCGGTCACATCCACACACACCGGATCCGTGCCAGCGAGCAGCGAACGAATGAGAACCTGCAGGCCAGCGATATGGTAGGCCGGCATCGCCAGCATCCACTGTCCTTCACCGCCGAGCCACTGATGTGTAGCGGTAGCAGAGGAGACCAAGTTATCCACCGTCAGCTGTGCACCCTTCGGTGTGCCGGTGGAACCGGAAGTGCCGACAACAAGCGCGATGGACTCATCAATCGGCTCACCTGCGCGTTGCGAGTTCCGCAAGATTGAGGCGCGCGTGCCGTCGTGAAGCGGAACGGGAAGAAGAGAGACCTCACCGTCCAGCGCGGCGCGGAGGTCGGGCAGGATGGCGGTCGGGTCGTGGGGATTGACGGAAAGCAGGCTGAGCGTACGCACAACCCAAACCATAGCCCGTGTTGTGCCGTAGTTTCTGGTGGCGAGGTCGGAACAATCGTGGCCTCGGGCGCGTTGCGCAGACCAAAGACAGTCATAGATAGAAAGGCGTCGAAGATGGGTTGGATTTTTGGTAGATCAGCGGAGCTGGTGCCGGAAGATGAGGCGCTAAAGGGCGGCTCGCACCCGGTGTTGGAAAATCCGAAGCCGCATGCGGTGCTCGGCACGCCGATCACCGGCCCATGGGAGGAAGGCCAGGAGGTCGTCTACATCGGGATTGGCTGTTACTGGGGTGCTGAGAAGCTGTTTTGGGAAACACCGGGCGTGCTCAGCACATCGGTCGGGTTCGCCGGGGGCATGACGCCGAATCCCACCTACCGCGAGTCCTGCACCGGACGCACCAACCACACCGAGATTGTGGAGGTCGTCTACGACCCGGAGCAGATTAGCTTCGACCAGCTGATCGCCAAGGCCTTCGAGGCCCACGATCCCACGCAGGGCTACCGCCAGGGTAATGATGTCGGCACGCAGTACCGTTCCGCGATCTACACGACGACGCCCGAGCAAGCGCGCCGGGCACAGGAGATCGCCGATGCCTACGCGCCGAAGCTTGCCGACGCTGGCCTGGGGGCCATCACCACGGAGATTAAGCCACTCGCGGAGACCCCGGCAGGGGAGTACTACCGGGCTGAGGATGAGCATCAGCAGTACTTGTTTAAGAATCCGAACGGCTACTGCCCAGTGCATTCGACCGGCGTGGCCTGCGGAATTTAAAGGCGAAACTTCGTAGAACGCTTAATTGCGATTAGTAAAACTCACTGAGAAAAGTAAGGTGGTTATATTAATCCGATAGTCGAATAGGAGTGAACCCTTGTGGTGAAGCAAGTACTGCGCGTTGCATTTGCCTTCGTCGGCGTGGTCGTCGGCGCGGGCTTTGCGACGGGTCAGGAAATCATGCAATACTTCGTCGCCTTTGGCATCAATGGTGTCTGGGGTGCCGTTCTCTCAGCGGTAATCATGAGCCTGATGGCGATGATCATTTTGCAGCTGGGAAGCTATTTTCAGGCCAGCGAGCACGGCGAAGTTTTCCGACGCGTATCGCACCCCATCTTCTCGCGAGTACTGGACATTGGCGTGATTATCACGCTCTTCGCCACCGGGTTCGTCATGTTCGCCGGTGCCGGTGCCAACATGGAGCAGCAGTGGGGTATCCCCGTGTGGATCGGTGCCGTAATCATGGTGCTGGTGACCATCGCAGCCGGTTTCCTCGATGTTGACCGAGTGACCACAGTGATCGGTTCCATCACGCCGTTTATCGTCGGCTTTATCCTGCTGGCCAGTGTTTATACGCTGGCGTTCACCGAGGCCACCCCAGCCGCGGAGCAGGCAGCTGCCGTTGCGGAAGTCCCGACTACCCTGCCGAACTGGGTTGTCGCCGCAGTGAACTATGTTGGTTTTAACCTGATGGTTGCGGTTTCCATGGCGATTGTTATTGGCGGTAGCCTGTTCAATCCCCGCGCCGCTGGAGCCGGTGGGTTTACCGGTGGTTTGATTTACTCCGCGATGCTGCTGATTACCACCATCACGCTGTTCCACACTGTTGGTACTGTCGCCACCGATGCCGTGCCAATGCTCACCGTCATTAATCGACTGCACCCGTGGCTGGGCCAGGCCATGGCCGTGGTAATCCTTGGCATGATCTTCAACACGGCACTTGGCATGTTCTACGCACTGGGGCGTCGCGTCACCGCAAATCACCCGGAAAAATTCAAGATTGTCTACGTCGCGCTGGTCTTGCTCGGTTTCGCCTTGAGCTTCATGGGCTTCCAGAACCTAATCGGTTGGGTCTACCCAATCCTGGGCTACATCGGTCTGCTGCTCATTACTGTCATGCTTGTTGCCTGGTTGCGCGGCCGCGAGCGCATCAGTGAAGAGACTTCCCGCCGCAAGCGCATCTTCCGCCTGGTCCGCCGTGGCCGGAACAAGGAGGCCCGCGAGGAGATTGAAGACTCCAACCTCAGTGTCGAAGAGGTCCGCGAGGCGATCGAGGAGTAGGTGGGCTGCTCGTAGCGCCGCCGTCAGTCTTGGGATCGGATCGCTTTCAATGATGTCGCCCGAGCCCAAGCCACGAACGCCGCCATCACAATGGCGGACACGAGAACCATCACTGGCCACCGATCGGGGTAATCACGGACTACCCAAGTCCATCCCCATTCTGAGGTCCACCACAACGGTGAGGCGCTGAGGACATCACCGCCAACCATCACCGCCCAACCGCCGAGCGCGACCGAGACAAAGATTGCGGCCGCCACACTTCGACGCGCAATTAAGCCGGTCACGGCCACAATCATCGCGGCCACAAGAGACGCGATTACCGCCTGGTACGGCCAGGGGTTAGTGCCGGTCTGGCTATTGGTCTCGTCGCCTGCGCTACTGATGATTACCGCAATCACGAGCACTGGCGCGAGAAATGCCATATCCAAGGCAAACAAGCGAAGTGTAATGCTCCGTCGCGCCCGCCGATACATCAGCGCTGGCCAGGCATCAGCTTGCGAGGTCCATGTCATGATGGCGACCACGGTTGCGGCCGTCGGCACGCAGATGAAACTCAGTAGTCCCAGCGCATACTCCGGGTTCCACACCACACGCACGACCGCAAGGCCGGCAAGCATTAGCGCTGCGAGGCTCCACCAGGTGCGCCAGGGCAAGGTCGCGCTCATGCCATGGCTTAACGACGAAGCGCTGCGCTCCCGGCCCGTCGGCAAGCTGAGGGTCTTTCCGTGTGCCAGCAATGCGATGGCAAAGAAGCCCAGTCCGAGGAGCAAGTGCAGCAGCGCTGGTGGCAGGATGGCGATGTTCCAGATCTCGCTGTTTGCGGGAGCCGTGATGGAATTGGCCTGTACGCCGTGGATGGGCAGTGTCGGACGAATGGCCCAGGTCCACGGGAGAATTTGCCAGTTTGGGCTCATGGCATCCAGTGTTCCTGCGATGGCCCAAGCGATGGCAGCCAGTGGAGCAAAGAAGAGAGCTGCGCGTGGCACAAGGCGCCATAGGGCAAGGCCGAATGCCCAGAACACGAAGAATGACAAAGTGTTGAAGATCGTGAATTGCAATGCGGTGCTCACGCTCCGGGCAAGGAGAGTGGCCATCAGTGCGTGGCCGAGGGCCGCGGAGGCGATGACAGTAGCGGCGCGCGCGAGGAGCACTCGAGTGCTCGAGATATTGCACCAGATTAGGCCGCCTTGGCGGAGCTTTTCTTCACGGTTTTGGCCGACGACGGCCGTAACAGCAGCCAGGGGAGGAAGCAGGATAAGCGAGTAGATGTGGGCGCTCGCCATGGCGGTGGCGTCAACACCTGTAGAGAAGACCATGCTGACCAGCGCGATTGCCACCATGATGATGGGCAGAAACATGGTGAGCGACCACTTCGCCCGCAGTAGCTCGGCGCGGAAGTAGCGGCGAGTAGGAACGGTGCGCGTGTTAAGAGTGCGCGTGTGCGGTTGAGTGCTCATCGGGCAACACCTACTGCGGTGAAGAAAGCTTGCTCGAGGGATTGACCAGAGGCCGCAAAGTCAGTCAGCGGGCCTTCGTAGACCAGTCGGCCACCGGCGAGGACACCAAGGTGGTCAACGCTCTTTTCGACTTCTCCGAGTTGATGGGAGGACACCACGACGGCCTTGCCACTAGCGGCAAGATGTCGCAACAAGGTGCGCAGGCCCACGATAGCTTCCGGGTCGAGGCCGTTGGTGGGCTCGTCGAGAAGCACAATGTCGGGGTCGGTGAGCAGAGCCATCGCCAGGGAAAGACGAACCTTCATGCCCGTTGAGAAAGCGCGGGCACGCTTGTTACCAGCATGAAGCCCGACCAAGTCGAGGACTTCGGCGATACGGCTCTTGCCCGTGCCGGTCAGATGTGCGTGAACCTTGAGGTTGTCGGTGGCTGAGAGCTGTGGGTAGAACGCCGGGCCATTGATGGAGGCGCCGATGCGGTCCAGGTCGACAACGGACCACGGGTGTCCCGCGATGCTGATTTCACCGGAGTAGGGAATTAGCCCAAGCACCGTGCTCATCAACGTGGATTTACCTGCGCCGTTGAGTCCCAATAGTCCGTAGACCTCGCCGGCGCGGACGTTCATATCGAGGCCGTTCAGGACAGGTTCGTTCTTGCCGTAGGAGACAGTGATGCCGCGCAGCTGGAGGAGGGGAGCGGCGGCGTCTGCGGAAGGGCCTGAGGTGGGGGTTGGTGCGTTCATGCCTTAAGTAATAGGAGTGTTTGGCACGGTTCGCGCCCTCCCTGAGGATGAGGTGGCGGAAATATCCTCCCTAGGGAGGAGGCGATAGCGAGGAGAAGCTACAGCAGCCCGTTTTTCGCAGCCCAAATGACAAGATTCACACGACTGCGTGAGCCCGTCTTGGTCAACAGGGCTTTCACATGGGTTTTCACGGTCGTCGTGGCGACCACCAACCTGCGAGCGATCTCATCATTGGAAAGCCCTTGGCAGACGAGGTCCAAAATCTCCTGTTCGCGGGGTGTGAACTGGGGTCCTGCGTCGGTGGGGTCTGAGCCAGCGCCATGTGCCGAGGATGCGCTTGCTGGCTGCTCGAAAAGGGTTGTGCGCGGTGAAACGTGTCGCAACACCATCGGTGTCACCTTCGGATCGATGACTCCTTCACCACGGTGGATGCGCATAATGGCTGAAAGTAGCTCGCGGGGATCGGAGTCTTTGAGTAAAAAGCTTGCGGCACCAGCCTCTAAAGCTCCGAGCACCAGGTGTTCTTCGCGGAAAGTGGTCAGTACCAGGACTTTCGGAGCGGATGCGTGAGTCGCGCCTCCGGACGATTCCCCTCGCACGATCTGCCGCGTGGTCTCGATACCGTCCATCACAGGCATGCGAATGTCCATGACGACCACATCCGAGCCGGAGGCAAGACGTACAGCCTCAGCACCATCGCCCACGGCACCAATGACTTTCATCTGTGGGTGGGCATCAATAAGTTGCGCAAAAGACTGCCGAATCAGCGCTTGATCTTCAGCGACTAAAACTCGAATTACACCCATTGCTCGTCTTTCTATGCAGTGTCAATAGTTAGACCTGCTTTGGCCAAACCACTTATAGCTGAATGCTGACGCGGAACATGCCGTCGCTTTCACCATAAGTCATTTCGCCACCCAGCTCCGCCACGCGCTCATTCAGGCCAATCAGCCCAGCGCCGGTGCGTTTTCCGTGCTTCGCGAACTCATTCTTAGCCCGGTTTACGGTTATCAAATGAACCCGCGCCGGGCTGATATCGGCATCGGCAGATGGGGCAATAGGCGACTCAGTAGGCGACTCAATCGTCAACGTGAACTGACCAGCACTCGATGAGTGCTTAGCCATATTCGCAGCCAACTCCGCAACGGCCCGCACCAAAGTCAAACGCTTCGCAAGCGGCCAATCCGTCAGCGCCGCATAAGACTCCGGCAGAGTCACTGATACATCGCGCCCCGGCGGACAGGTAGCCGCAACCAGACGCGGAATATCATTCGGGTCAGCGCTAATCTCGCCGCCTTCACGTAGCGCATCAACAAGTGCATGCACATCCCGCAACGATCGTGCTGCAGTCTGGGCAATACCTTCCAGCGTGGTCTTTTCAGCAGCGCGTTCCGCTCGTGAGTCATTCATCTCCGCCAGGTACAGCGCGGTTTGGGCCTGAACTTTAATAGAGGTGAGTCCGTGCCCCACGACGTCGTGAAGCTCCCTGGACAACTCCAGCTTGTTGAGCGCCACGACGTTTTCCAACTCCGCGGCATGTTCCTCGGCGTTGATTCGGAGCCACAGCGGCACTGCGTACGCGCTCGCCGTGATGAGCACCGCGGGCAGACCGAAGACCAACAGCCGTTCCGGAGTAAAACCGAAGGCTGGAACCGCTGGGTTGAGGAAACTGCCAATCAACCCTAAAAAGAGCCCAACTATGCCCCAGGTGCGATTCTGTTCCCACCTGGTCACAGCCCATAACGATAGTGGGGCGGAAACAATAATAGGGTCTAGCCCAAGGTTCACCGGGGATAGCCACACTAGCAAGGCGAGGCCCGCTAGGGCACTGTACGTAACCACAAACGATGCGCGCACTGCTTTACGACGAAACGCTGCGGCTCCGGCAATCATCGAGGACAGAATCACATTGGTGACATAAGTGAAGCTCGGGCCATAAGTAAGTAGCGGTGTCATGCTCAACCAGCAGCACAGCAGGAAGGTAGCCGCAATAGCGAGGTCGGCAGCTGGGAACGAGCCGACAAAGAAACGCACCCGGCCGCGCCAGTCGAGTGGGGCAGGAGTCTGCGTGGTTGCAGACTGTGCGTGCATGGAGGAAGCGGTGCGCTGCATGTGTCTAGGCTAGCGGTCGGTGACTTGCGTGGTTTAGTGTGAGTTTTCCACTTGTCGAAAAGTGATATTGATGCGGCCCTCTTTAAGCCCGCACCTCTCCGGCAGAGTGCCCGGACGAGTCTTGGGCACACCGTGAAACGCAAGCCGCTTGGGGCCACCAAACACGATCACATCCCCGCTGGCGAGAGTCACGTCATCCCAGGGCTTGTTGCGGTTTTCAGTCCCGCCAATGCGGAACAGGGCCTCGTCGCCGATAGAGAGCGACACAATTGGGGCAGGGGAGTTTTCGTTGCGATCCTGGTGCATCCCCATGGTGGCCCCGGGTGGGTAGTAGTTGACCAACGCCATGTCGGGCCGAAAAGTGGCGGGCCACTGGCTGAGGGATTCGTCGTAAAGCGCGGCGGCACGAAGTGCTTCGGTGGCGAGCTGTAGCAGATTGTCAGGCACAGGCGGGACGCGAACGCCGCCTGCGTGCGTGACGTAGCGGTACGGATTTGTGGCCCACATGCGGCCGAGGTGCAGCATGAAGACTTGCATCTGACCACTTTTGAGCCGCGGGCGAGTCATAGCCAGGGGAGTGCCGGCAACGTCGCGGGCGATGTCGCGGAGTTGCGTGATGATGCCGGCCTGCCGGTCCAGTGGAAGCCACCCCGGCAGATGAACAACTCCCGGCGTGATGCGGGCATCGTCGCGCGGGAGTTGATCAAAGAGCATAGGTCTAGTTTGCCTGCTAACCCGCGATGATTGCGTTAACCGGGCGGGACAGGAACTGCGGGCCAATCTTGCCCAGGTAGCGCAGGATGAAGTCCGCTGCTGACACCGAGTAGAAGTGGCGCTGGCGCTCGATGAAGTTCTGCGGGTGCGTTGCCTTCCATACGGCATCAGCGACCTGGTCCGGTGTGATGCGCACGCCAAGACGGCGGGTCGAACCAGCGGAAACGTCCGCCAGCTTGGTCTTCGCCCACAGCGGCATGATTGCGACGACGCGAATCTTGTCCTTGCGCCATTCCAGATCCAGAGCCTGCGTCAGACCCGAGACGTAAAACTTCGACGCGGAGTACGGCGCGATGTGCGGCTGACCGTAGATACCCGAAGCCGAACCCATGTTGACCAGGTGAGATCCCTTGGTGCGCTTCAGGTACGGGTGCGCCGCCTTCGCGCCCAGTGTCAGGCCGGTGCAGTTGATGTCCACCTGCGCGCGAATAATCTCCGGCGACTGGTCGGTGATATCGCCATCGCCGATGATGCCCGCGTTATTGTCCAGCACTGTCAGCTTGCCGCCGGTGTGGGAGGTGAAGTCCGCAAGCGCGTCCTCCCACTGCTTAAAGTCCGTCACGTCCAGCTTGCCGACGATTACCTCCGGGCGCTCAGCTTTGAGCTTCGCCAGGGCGTCCTCGTTGATGTCGTAGACACCTACGGTCCAGCCTGCAGCCAGGAACTTCTCGGCCACCGCGCGGCCAATGCCCTGTGCGCCGCCGGAGATAAAAATGGACGGGGAATCACAAGTATCCATGGTGTCTCAATCCTGCCTTTTCTTGCTGTTTTTATAAGTGGATAAATGTTATTCGTCAGCTTAGATGAGCATTTGTTGTTTAACAGCGGATTAGAGGAAACGCGCCCTGATTACAAACGCGCCCTCTACACTGGCCATCATGAAACCCCTGAACATCCCACCAGGTCCCGGCATCCCAAAGGGCCTCGTCATCCCCGTGGCGGAGCTCACCGAACGCTTCGCGCGCTCCGGCGGACCGGGCGGTCAGGGCGTTAACACCACCGACTCCAAGGTGCAGCTATCGGTCGATATTGCCGAGCTCAGCGTGCTTTCCGACGTCCACCGCCGCCGCGCCCTCCAGAACCTCAGCCACCGCCTCGACGGCACGACACTCACCGTGTCGGTCACCACGCAGCGCTCCCAGGTACGCAACCGCGCGGAAGCCCGGCGTCGCCTTGCCGATCTCATCCGGGAAGCCGTGCAGCCACCGCCTCCGAAGCGCCGGCGGACTCGACCGAGTCGGGCCTCGATTGCCCGTCGTAAAGCGCAGAAGCAGCGCAGATCCGAGCTCAAAGCCAGCCGACGTCGCCCCAGCGCCTACTAGGGGAATATGGGATTTTCGCGCATCCGTTGCAATATAGACGGTATGAGCGAAAATCAGGCCCCTACCGAAAAGGCAGCTGAAGCCGTCGCGGAGTTCAACCGCGTGCCCTCGATCCTGTCCATCCAGTCGCATGTGAGCTACGGCCATGTGGGTAACTCCGCTGCCGTTTTCCCGCTGCAGCGCGCAGGTTTTGAAGTGTGGCCGGTCCACACCGTCGATTTCTCCAACCACACCGGCTACGGCCAGTGGCGCGGCCCGATGATTCCGGCCACGGATGTGCGCGAGGTTATCAAGGGTATCGATGAGCTGGGCAAGCTTGACGACGTCGATGCGATTATCTCCGGTTACCAGGGCGGTAGCGATATTGCGGATGTCATCATCGAGGCCGTGGCGATGGCCAAGCAGCGCAACCCGAAGGCCATTTACTCGTGTGACCCGGTGATGGGAAATGCCAAGAGCGGCTGCCACGTCTCGGATGACATTCCGCCGCTGCTGCGCGACAAGGTTGTGCCGGTGGCAGACGTGATTACGCCGAACCAGTTTGAGCTGGGATACCTGACGGGCCGCGAGGTCAACGACCTGGAGTCCACCATTGCGGCAGCCCATGCTGCTCGTGAGATGGGCCCGGAGGCCGTGCTGGTCACCAGCGTGCTGCGTCCGGAGCGCAAGGAGGGCGAGATTGAGATGCTCGCCGTCAACGGCTCGGGCGCATGGCTGGTGGCGACGCCATACTTGCCGCTAAAGCGCAACGGCTCCGGCGATGTCACGGCTGCGCTGTTTGCGGGCAACCTGCTGCGCGGTCGCGGTATTGACGGTGACCTGTCGGTCGCGTTGGGCAACACCGCGGCCAGCATCTTTGAGCTGCTAAAGGTCACGCACGAGTCCGGCTCTGGCGAGCTGGAGCTCGTTCGTGCGCAGGAGGCCTACGTCCACCCGGAGCAGCGTTTTGAGGTTACGAAGGTAGCGTAGCGCTTTATAAGCGAATATGGGGGGAGTCGATGGCGGCAGCACTTATGTGTTGCCGCCATCGTCGTACCAGGTCTTCGGGATTTTTCTGCCTTTTACCTGGGTTCTAAACATTTGCGCAACAAGAAGAAAAGATTTTGAACCATTGAAATAAAGTTTCCAATGAGTAGATAATGAAAACGGTTACTACTTAGTTGTGCCTATCCTTCAATAAAGGGGAGTAAATGTTTTCTACCCGCACGGGGCGAACCCTGGCTGTCTCGGTCTCTGCACTTGCGATTTGTGGCCTCGGGTTGACCGCCTGTTCGAACCCCGATGATAAGTCCGCCTCCGGTGCCGCCGGGGACTCCGGCGCCAGCGCCGAGCAGACCCTGGTCCTGCTGGATAACAACGAAACCGGCGGATACAACCCGGTTGCTGGTTACAGCAGGTCCGGCGATTCCCCGGTCTACGAGGGCCTTTTCCGGCTCAAGCCGGTGTCGGGTGACACCTCCACGAAGCCCGTCGACTTTGAGCCTCTGCTAGCCTCCGGCCCCGCCGAGCCGAGCAATGGCAACAAAACGTGGACCGTTCCAATCAAGGACGGAATCACCTTCTCCGACGGGACCACCTTCGGGCCGGAGGACGTCGTGGCGACCTACAAGGCCATCCTCGACGAGCGCTCGGCCTCCTCTGAGGCTCCGAACTGGGAAATGCTCGATGAGGTGCACGCCGACGGAGACAAGGTCGTCTTCGAGCTGAATATCCCGTACGCGGAATTCGATCACCAGCTCCTCAACGGCATCGCCCCGTCGGAGGCCTTCAACTTCGATGATTTGAAGCCCGCCGAGGACTCAGATCTCAATACCAAGCCCGTGGGAACTGGCCCGTTCAAGCTCGAATCTTTGCGTGCCGACGAGGCCATCTTCACGGCCCGCGAGGATTATCACGGCGGGGCCCCTGAGCTGAAGAAAGTCATTTACCGAGTCAATCAGGACGAAAACTCCCGTGCTCAGCAGCTGCGCGGCGGCGAGGGCGACGGAACCATTATGGAGCCGGCGTTGGCGCAGGAATTTGAAGGCCAGGAGGGATTCAAGGTCGAGTCGGCGCATTCGGCGGACTGGCGCGGAATCACCCTTCCAGCGGGCAACCCGGTCACCGGTGACCAGGCAATCCGCAATGCGGTCAACCTGGCTGTCAACCGTGAGGCCATGGCGAAAGACGTGATGAAGGGCCACGCGAAGCCGAACTCCACCTTCCTCGCGGACTTCTACGGCGACGCCTACGACCCGACCGCCGAGATCAAGCACGACACCGCGAAGGCCGAGAAGCTTCTCGACGACGCCGGGTGGAAGAAGGGCTCGGACGGCATCCGCGTCAAGGACGGCCAGCGCGCCGCGTTCGATGTCATCTACTTCCCGAACCGCGATCACGCCCGCACAGACCTGACGTTGGCCGCAGCCTCCGACCTGAAGAAGGTCGGCATTGAGGTCAATCCGGTCGCCCGTGATTCCAAGTCTGTCACCCGCGAGGACTACGCCAAGACCCCGGTCATGCTGGGAGGAGGCGGTACCCCGTACTCCGTCGACGGCCAGATCTACTCAATCTTGCACTCCAAGTACGCTGAGCCGGGTGCCGGTGCCAAGTGGGATAACGGCTCCGACTACGTCAACCCGGAGATCGACAAGCTGCTCGACCAGGCGCGCGTCGAAGCGGACCAGGCCAAGCGAGACGAGCTCTACCGTAAGATTCAGAAGCTCTACGCCGAAAAGCCCGCCATGCTGCAGCTGGTCTACGTTGACCATGTCTATGTCGAGCGCGACCGTGGCTACACGCACCCGGATGCCATCCTTGAGCCCCATGCCCACGGCCTGAACTTCGGCCCGTGGTTCAACCTGGGGGCATGGCACAAGTAAATGACAAAAGCCGAGCCACACCCACGTCCTCACCCTCGCTCGCGCCCGCACTCACACCCGCGTCTACACCCCTCTGAGCATCAACCCCGTTTCAAGAGCCGGAAACGGCAGGTCGCAGGAATCGTCGTGAGGCGAGTGCTGGTAGCCGTTCCCATCGTTGTGGCGGTGACGGCAGCAGTGTTCGCGCTGGCGGCGGTGAGCCCCTTCGACCCTTTGGATGCGTATCTCAAAGGTCAGGCGGGCAACCTGACCGAAGCGCAGAGAGTCTCGATTTCTCACCAGTTGGGGCTGGATAGGCCCTGGTGGGAGTCGTGGTTGGTGTGGCTGCAGGGCCTGGCGGTGGGCGACCTTGGCATTTCGAGGTCCTACTCACAGCCGGTGACGCAGGTGCTCGCCGAGCGTCTGCCGTGGACGATGCTGCTCGGCGCCTGCGGACTTGCCGGAGCTATCGCGCTGTCATTCGTTCTGGCACTGTGGGCTGCGGTGCGGCGCGGGGGAGTGCTAGACCGGCTAGTCCTGTCGATCTCGACGGTGATTCAGGCGACCCCGCCCTTCGTCGTTGCACTCGGCGGCCTCGGCCTTTTTGCGTTGGCCTGGAAGCTATTTCCCACCGGAGGCCTGACCTACCCGGGCGAGCCCGTGACTTTCTCCTCTACGGTGGCGCACCTTACGCTGCCAGCTGTCGTTCTTGCGATTACGCAGGTGCCGTGGCTGGTGCTGTCGTTGCGTGAGTCCATCGTCGAGGTCATGGACTCCGGCGCGGTCACCGGAGCGCAGGTCCGCGGCATTCCGCGCCGAACGATTATTTTCTCCCATATCCTGCCGACCGCAGTGCCGCCTTTCCTCGCGCTCATCGGCGCGCGACTGTCTGAGCTGGTCGTCGGATCGACACTGGTGGAGGCGGTCTTCGCGTGGCCTGGGCTCGGAACCGCGCTGGTCAAATCGGCTCAGAGCTTGGACTTTCCGCTGCTGAGCATTCTCACTATCGCGACGACGGCTATCGTCCTGCTCGGAAATCTGCTTGCCGACGTCGCCTTCGTCGTCCTCGACCCACGGGTGGATGCAGATGCTTAAAACGACAAAGAGGCCGGTCGCCCCGGTCGTGGCCGTGGCGTGCCTGGTCCTCATCGCTGCCTACGCCTTTTTAACTCCGCTGTTTCACGACTCCGACCTGGTGCTCACCGACTTTGCCAATTCCGGTGTCGCCCCGGGGCCTGAGCACTTCTTCGGTACCGATTCGAAGGGGCACGACGTTTTCGTTCGAGTTGCTGCGGGAATGCGCATTTCCCTTTTCATTGCACTGGTCACGGCAGTGTGCTCGGCGATCGTCGGTATCGTCCTCGGCGTTACCGCAGGCATGCTCGGCGGGCGCGTCGACCGCGTCATTATGCGCAGCGCCGACGTCACCAACGCGCTGCCGCACCTGCTACTGGGGCTGCTCATCGTCAGCCTTTTCCGAGGCTCGGTCCCCGCAATCATCATCTCCCTGGTACTGACGCACTGGGTGACCATCACCCGAACGGTCCGTGCGTCCGTGCTGCATCTGCGGGGCGCCGAGTTCGTCGAGGCCGCGCTCCTGTCCGGAATGAGCCGCGCACGCGTGCTAGCTCGGCACGTTGTTCCGGCGGCACTGGGGCAGTCCTTGGTCGGCCTTATCTTGCTGATCCCGCACGCAATCTGGCACGAGTCGACGCTGTCTTTCCTTGGGGTGGGCCTGCCGCCGCACAAGCCGTCTCTCGGGACTCTGCTTGCCGACGCCGAGGGCGCCCTGCTTCTCGGCCATTGGTGGATTTTGGTGTTTCCCTCGTTTTTCCTCGTCGCCACAACGTTGTGTATTGCGGCCGTCGGCACGCATTTGAAGGAGCGGGTGACCGGACAGGAGGTGCTGGTGTGAGTGCTCGGGAGGGCGTCGGCAAGCGAGAGAAGCTGCTGGACATTGAGAGACTGACAGTGCGGATTCCCCTGCGCGGTGGTGACGTGGTGCATGCCGCGACGGGCGTGTCCCTGACTGTGGGTAGGGGAGAGGTCGTCGCGGTTGTGGGTGAGTCGGGCTGCGGAAAGTCGATTATTGCCTCGGCGGTGGTTGGCATGCTGCCGCCGCACGCGAGAGTAGAGGGGCAGGTGCGTTTCTATCCGCGCGAAGGGGCAGCTGACAGTGGTGCAGAAGCGGAGAGGAACGCCGAGCCCATCGAAATTCTGGCGCGGCGACGTACCGGCGCGGGCCTTGCTCGCACTGACGAGGAGCTGGCGGGGCGGCAAATCGCGCTAGTACCGCAGTCGGCGGCGACGTTTTTGACACCGGTGCGCACGGTCGGGGCACAGCTAAAAGAAACAATTTCCGTTCTGGGGCGCAACCACACGGTGGAGGAGATGCTGCGGCGAGTCAGCCTGGATGCGGAGGTCGCGGCGCTGTATCCCCACGAACTTTCCGGGGGTATGGCGCAGCGCGCAGCAGTGGCATTCGCCCTGGCTGGCGACCCTGCTCTGGTGATTGCTGACGAGCCGACGGCCTCCCTCGACCCCGACCTGACCATGGCCCTGCTGCGCATGCTTCGCCAAATCGCCGACAGTGGTGTGGGAGTCATGCTAATTACGCACGACATTTCCGAGCTGCGCGATAGCGGCATCGCCGACCGAGTTGCAGTGATGTACGCATCGCGCCTTGAGGAGACGGGATCGGCAAAACAGGTGATTGAGGCCCCAGCCAGCGAATACATGCGCGATCTGCTCGCAGCGCTGCCCGAAAACGGCATGCGGCCGATGCCCGGCGTGGTGCCGAGCTTGACGAACCTGGACGAGGACTATTGCTACGCGCGCAGGCTCGAGGAGGCGGGGAAATGAACGAGGAGGCTGTGGTGAGTAAGGCGTTGGTGAGTGAGCAGGCTTCGGTGAGCTGTGACGCGCAGGCGAGTGGCAAAGCGCTGGTCGCCGAGAACGTGTCGAAGTCATTCGGCGCCAAGGACGGCTCTGCGAGAGTCGTTTTATCGGACGTTTCCATCAGGGTTGATCCAGGGCAGATCGTCGGGCTTCGTGGGCCTTCGGGGGCTGGCAAGTCCACGCTCGGCCGTATCCTCGCAGGCCTGGAAGTGCCCGATTTAGGGCAGTGCTTCTGCGACGGGGTGCCGGTCGGCGCTGTGCGCAGCCGCGCCGGGCAGCGGGTTCGTGGCCAGATTGGGATGGTGTTTCAGTCTCCCCGAAGGTCCTGCGACCCGCGGATGACTTTGGGGCGCACCATTCGCTCAGCCGCACGACAGGGGCGGCAAGGGCGGCGGGATGGTCAGCGAACCGGGAAAAGTGTGGACATCGACGAGCTCATCCGAAACGTTGGGCTGACTCCGGACCTTCTCGATCGCTTCCCTAGCCAGGTCTCAGACGGGCAGCTCCAGCGTGCCGCAGTCGCTCGCACCCTGGCCGCCGGTCCACGCTACCTCATCTGCGACGAGATGACCGCCATGCTCGACGCCGCCAACTCCGCGGCAATCGTCGAGGTCATCCGGGATTTCGCCGTATCTGGCGGCGGTGTTCTCATGATTAGCCATGAACACAGGCTTCTCGCCGCCGTGTGCGACGGCGTCGTCGCCTTAGAGTAGCGATATTGCTTAGCGCCCAGCTTGGAGTCATTGAACCTTCACTGCCTGTGATTGCCGATAGAATTTAGGAATTAGGGTAGCCATACCTATGACAGGTAGTGTAGGCTCTCCTTTTGTTGGTTGAATGGTTGGCTATCAATCGTTACTTGCTTGAAGGACTTCTATTGATTGATTCAAAAACTCCAAAGCTTCGACTTTTGACCCGATCGGACTTGGAAGATATCGAACTCGAACCTTCGCTGGTTATCCGTGCAGTAGAAGATGGATACTTGGCATTCGCGGAAGGTTCCTCGCAGTGCCCGACAAAAATGATGATTGACTTACCGGTTGAGAGCCGGGACTCGATTGCTTTTTCGATGCTCGGTTTTGATGCCAACCGTGATCTCGTTGGATACAAGACCTCTTATCGCCACGGAAGCGACAACCCAGATAAGTACTACACCACCATTAGTCTCTACGACGATGAAAGCGGCATGCCATACGCGCTAATGGACTGCCAAAAAGTTGGAGCCTCGCGAACTCCCGCTACGACCTCATCGACCATGGAGTCAAAGTTAGCGATGTCAAGGCATTCGCTGTGGCCCGAGTGTTGGCTAGGGAACATGGGCTCATGGTTGGAGGCACAGCAGGTGCTGCAATCTACGAAGGTTTGCGTCATCTACACGAGTTTCAGGCAGGAACAACAATGGTCGTCATTGTTTGTGATGCTGGTGAGAAATATCTCGACACAATTTTTGATACTGATTGGCTTCAGAAAAATCATTTGTATTCAGAAGTTATGGAGCGTCAAGTTTCGCGAATGCTCAGAGCCTATGGTGATTCTCGTGCCATTGCTAGTTCCTTCGAGGTGGCCGGGTGATAAATCCAGCTCGTGCAATTGGCCAGCAAACCGTGTCCTACCGTGATGTCTATTCGCTTGCGCTACCCATCGCGGGCGTTCAGCTAGCGGGGGTTGCGCTAACCACGACCGATGTGCTGATGCTGCAGACCCTCGGTGTAGTGGCAATTGCCGGCGGCGGACTCGCAATGCAGTTCTACAACCAGATTCGCACCATGTGTGTCGGTATGGTCACCGCCGGAGGCAACCTAGTAGCCGAGGCCGCGTCGGAGTGGGAAAAGACAGGCGAGGAAGTTGCGGCTGAGCGAATCCGCCAAGCGGTACGCAGTTGCATGGCCGTCGGTACCGCAACTGCAATCATTGGTGGCCTCATCGTGATTTCATTTGGTGCGCTTGCACTCATCTTGCCCATCGACGACACTGTTGCCGAGCTAGCGTTCTCGATGACGGTCGCGCTTGCACCAGGCCTTATCCCGATGATTTGGCTCAATGTCCTGCGGCAGTTTGCAGTCGGCATGCGTCGGCCGGGCTCTCTGCTGGTGGTTACGCTCATCTCCATCGTTGTCAACGCTGCTCTCAACGCTGGATTCCTCCGGCTAACAAGTGTCAATGAATGGGGAACTGCATGGGGACTGGTGGGCATCGGTCTGTCGACCACCTGCGTCCAGGTTTTTACCCTGCTGTCCTTTGCTGGCTTGCTGCAAAGAGACCGTCAGCTACGGAAATTCTTCGCGGTCATTCCGAGGCCCGGCGACGCAGCATGCATGAGGCGCATTATTCGGCTTGGGATTCCAGTTTCGCTTACCTACGGCTCTGAAGCTGCGATTACTACTATCGCAGGTCTAGCGATGGGCCTGGTTAGCCCAGTCATGCTGGCAGCGCACACCGTTGTTAACCAACTCGCTTATATCGTCTACCAAGTATGTATCGGCTTCTCGCACGGAGGATCTATACTGGTCAGCCGTGCATTAGCGGATGGTGCCGAGGCAGTCAAACAGGTATCACGTCGGGTTTTGCACGCAGTGGGTATTTATCTTGCCGTCGTCGGTTTGCTCTGGTTGCTACTGGGCAAGTACGTCGTTGGACTGTTCCTTACTGATTCCAACGTTAGTGCCAATCCCGATGTACGCCATATAGCGACAATCTTGTTGTGCCTTGCCGTGCTTCAGCAGTTCGCTAAAGGCTCCCAGAACGTGCTGGTGGGGCTCCTTCGTGGGCTGCGCGACACGAAGTCGGGTCTCAGTGCGACCCTTTGGGGCTACTGGGCGGTGGGGGTTCCAGCTCTCCTGATTCTTGGCCTTGGCCTTCGTTGGGAAGGATATGGCGTTTGGGTTGGGCTCATCCTTGGCTTTTCCACGACCGCTGCTCTGCTTTACCGCGCTCTGCAGCGTCACCTGCAACCCACTAGTTCCGTGTGACGGCCGAAGCTTCGTAACACCCATCCAGAAATAGTCTGAACCATCCACGTAAAGATGACGTTTTCCCTCTACCGAAGGGGATCCGAGGAGCTGAATATGCGGTCGACTGACCGCCTGCTCCGGAAAGAAGAAAATGAAGGTTAGTTCTCCTCTTACTCCAAGCGTGCTACTGCGTGACTTCCCCGCAAGGGTGCTTTTCGCGGTACTCCTATGCATGTCGCTCGTCCTTCTCGCCGCTTGCTCAGATGGAAATGGAGACGCATCCGCTAGCAGTGAGAAGCGTACCGTCGTCGATGCGCTAGGACGCGAAGTTAAAGTCCCGCAGAATGTCGAGCGAATCCTGATGGGCGGGCAGAAGATGCTTTACACGACGGCGCTTCTGAACCCAGACAATCCAACTGACAAGATCGTTGCCTGGCCAGAGGACCTGAAGGAAAACGACAAAGCCACTTACGACCGCTACGTTGAGAAGTTCCCCAAAATCAAGGACATCCCGACCACAGGCGAGATTTACAACAACACTATGTCGCTGGAACAGGCTCTGGAGTCCCGACCCGATGTCTTCGTAGTAAATGCGGGTGTCTTCGACGCGGCTAAAGATGCTGGAATCGTTGATGGATTAGAAAAGGCAGGCGTGCCGACGGTGACTGTCGACTACTTCATTGACCCAGTGAAAAACACCGAGCCCAGTATTCGAATGATGGGACAACTGCTGGGGCGTGAAAAGCAGGCGGAAGACTTTATCAACTACTACGAGAAGAAGGTCAACAAGGTCGCTGACCGCCTTGCCGAGAAGAAACCAGCACCGACACCGACATTCCTGTGGCGAGCACCCGGTTACTTTGACTGCTGCTCAACCTTCGCCAAGTCCAACCTGGCGCAGATTGTCAATTTTGCCGGTGGACTAAACCTTGGCGACGAAATGATTGATGCGAAGCAAGGGCAGGTATCGCCAGAGGCATTGGCCGGGAAGAATCCTGAAGTCATCATTGCCACAGGCGCAGACTGGGATCAGGGTAAGACTCCGGTCAAGGAAGGAAATTACGTACCGCTGGGTTACTCGGAATCGAAGGAAGAGGCGCAAAAGGCCCTTCACGATGTCGTCGGTAAGCAACCCGCTGTGCGTGAAGTCGACGCGGTGAAAAGTAAGCGTACTTTCGTCGCATGGCATCATTTTTACGATTCGCCATATAACTTCCTGGCAGTCGAGATGTTTGCAAAGGCCATGCACCCGGACTTGTTCGGCGACATTGACACTGAACGAGAGGTACAGGACCTGCACGATAAGTTCCTGCCAATCGAGGCCTCGGGCACCTTCTGGACTGGGCTGGAGTGATGTCGAACATGCAAGTTTCGCACGGAAACCTGGCAACAACGCAGGGGAGCGGAGACGCCGTTCGCGGGGAGCAGGAAGTCAGCCCTGATAGAGTAATGGTGCAGTCAACTTTTCACTGGTATCAGCGCGCAGCACGGAAGAAGTGGGTGATAATCGCTCTGATTACTGTGGTGTTGGCTTTGACATCGCTTGCTGACTTTCTACTCGGTGGCGGTAGCATGCCTGCCAGCGAAGTTTTGCATACATTGACCCATCCGGTTGGTGCGCGACCCATTGACCACCAGATTGTTTTCGACATTCGGCTTCCGATGACCGTGACTGCAGTGCTCGTCGGAGCGACGCTGGCAGCGGCGGGCTCACAAATGCAGACAATTCTGGGAAATCCCCTGGCCGAGCCGTACACCCTGGGCGTGTCAGCGGCGGCCGGATTCGGTGCTGCCCTGGCTGTGGTCACCGGCTTCGCTTCTGAGGGAATCGGTGCGGTGCTGGGGATGGCCGGGACTGCGTGGGTGTTCGCGATGCTGGCCTGCGCTGCGATTCTGCTCTTTTCCCGATTTCGTGGCCCAGGAGTCGAGGGGATGATTCTCCTCGGTATCGCGATTGTATTCTTTTTCGACGCTCTACTGGCCCTGATGCAATACCTGGCCTCGGAGACGCAGTTGGAACAGGTTGTGTTCTGGACGATGGGCAGTCTCACCCGCTCGAACTGGACGCAGATTGCGTTGCTCGCGGTGATATTCGTGATGGGGCTACTCTTCTTTTACCTCAATGCCTGGTCGCTGACTGCATTCCGGATGGGCGATGACCGCGCAAAAGCCCTTGGCGTAGACGTTGATCGACTGCGTGCGCTGACCCTTATCGTGGTGTCCTTTATGGCGGCAACCGCTGTGTCGATGGCCGGTACGATTGGATTTATCGGTCTCGTCGGCCCACACGTTGCGCGCTTATTGGTAGGCGAAGATCAACGTTATTTTCTTACTGCTTCGACTTTGGTAGGGGCGCTGCTTCTGGTTGCGGCATCGGCAGTGTCGAAGGTGATTCAACCGGGTGTAATTCTTCCCGTAGGCATTATTACCGCAATTGTAGGAGTGCCCGTATTTGTCGCGATTATCGCTGGCCAGAGGAGGAAAATGTGGGTTGGCTAAAGGCAAGTCGCTTTGTCGGGAACGACGCTGTACATGGTCATCACGACAGCCCCAGTAAACCTGACGGTAAACCCCTCGGCGAAACCCCTCCAGAATCGTCCGCTCTTAGCGCGCGAGGAGTGTCTTTTGCTTACGACGGCCATCATGTCCTGCACAATGTCGACGTTGGGCCTCTTCCGATGGGAAGCGTGACTGCGTTGGTCGGTCCCAACGGAGCTGGCAAATCGACACTGCTGAGGTGTTTGGCGGGCCTTGAAAACTGCTCGGGGCAGGTACGTGCTGAAAGATCTCTATATTTGCCACAGGACCCTCCGCCGCTGAGCTCATTGACCGTGTACGAAAGCGTCCTGCTTGCCCGGCAACAGTCGTTTTCTGGGTTTTCCGCACTGCGTGTCGGATCCACAGTGCGGGCAGAAGTGCAGGCCACCATTGAACGACTTGGGTTGGTTGCGTTGTCATCGCGGCTGATGTCTGAGTTGTCTGGGGGACAGCGGCAGTTGGTGAGTTTTGCGCAGGCGGTTGTGCGACGACCTCGGGTATTGCTTCTCGACGAGCCCACCAGCGCACTCGACCTGCGTAACCAATTGATGCTTCTCGGGCAGGTACGCAAGTGTGCGCGGGAATTGCCCTGCGCGGTAGTGATGACACTTCATGACCTGGGGCAAGCGGCGCGCTTTTGCGAACATGTGGTTGTTCTAGCCGATGGTCGGGTCAGCAGTGCAGGGCCTCCGGCAGAGGTCATTAATGAAGCTATGCTGCGAGAGGTTTATCAGGTAGAAGGTGCGGTGCTCCCGACTCGCAATGGCGGGCTGGCGGTCGAAGCGTCGGAGGCACTCTAGCGCAGACCCGTGACTGTAGCGCACGCTCTCGGCTGTTCTACAGCCACGAATGAGCGCTAAAGTGCAGGGCCCGACGAGCGCCCCAGCCGGCGCCCCCCCCTAACTGCCCCTAGTAGTAGAACGGGAACTCGTCCCAGTTCGGGTCACGCTTTTCCAGGAACGCTTCCTTGCCCTCGACGGCCTCGTCGGTCATGTACGCCAGGCGAGTAGCCTCGCCCGCGAAGACCTGCTGGCCCATCAGTCCGTCATCGGTCAGGTTGAAAGCGAACTTCAGCATGCGCTGCGCCGTTGGGGACTTACCGTTGATCATGCGGCCCCACTCCACCGCGACATCTTCCAGCTCAGCGTGGTCGGCGACCTCGTTGACAGCGCCCATGCGGTGCATGGTCTCAGCGTCGTAGGAACGGCCGAGGAAGAAAATCTCGCGGGCAAACTTCTGACCAACCTGCTTCGCCAGGTAGGCCGAGCCATAGCCGGCATCGAAAGATCCCACGTCAGCGTCGGTCTGCTTAAAGCGGGCCTCCTGGCGGGATGCCAGTGTCAGGTCACACACCACGTGCAGGGAGTGTCCGCCACCTGCGGCCCAACCATTGACCACGGCAATGACAACCTTCGGCATAGTGCGAATCAGGCGCTGCACCTCCAGGATGTGCAGGCGGCCACCCTCGACCTTGGCACGCGCGGTATCGATGGTGGATGCGTCCGCGGTAGCGTCGTCATGCTCGTGGGATGTGGCGTACTGGTAGCCGGAACGACCGCGAATGCGCTGGTCACCACCCGAACAGAATGCCCAGCCACCGTCCTTGGTGCTCGGGCCGTTACCGGTCAGCAGCACAACGCCGACATCCGGGGTGCGACGCGCGTGGTCGAGCGCGCGGTAGAGCTCATCGACGGTATGCGGGCGGAATGCGTTACGAACCTCCGGGCGATCAAACGCAATACGCACAATGCCGTTTTCGCGGCCCTCGCCGACGTGGCGGTGGTAGGTGATGTCGGTCAAATCCTCAAAACCATCAACCGTCTTCCACTGCTCGGGGCGGAAGGGGTTATCGGTCGAGTACTTCGCGGTATCAGTCATGGCTTCCAGCATAAAGGTCTCTAGCATGAGGGGTATGTGTGTGTCCGCTGCGCCCAACATCCAGCTTCCGCCAATCGACGACATCCTCGACCGCGCCCACGTCGTGGCTCTGCCCATGGCAGTGAAATTCCGTGGCGTCACCACTCGCGAGGCGCTCCTCATCGACGGCCCCGCCACCTGGGGAGAGTTCGCTCCCTTCCTGGAGTACGAGGCACCCGAAGCTGCCGCGTGGCTGCGCTCGGCCATCGAATGCGCATACGTTGGCCTGCCCACCCCGAAGCGCGAGTTTGTCGAGGTCAACGCCACCATCCCCGCCATCACACCCGAGCAGGTGCCGGAGGTCGTGGGGCGTTACCCCGGGTGCCGCACGTTCAAGGTCAAGGTCGCAGAGAGCGGCCAATCGCTTAACGACGACATCGAGCGCGTAGCCGCCGTCCGCACCGCGGTGGCCGAAGCCTATGGCTATGAACCTGTGGTGCGGGTGGATGCGAACCGTGGCTGGTCGGTGGAGCAGGCCATCCGCGCCGCTCATGAGTTGGACCCGCTGGAGTATATGGAACAGCCCGTTGCGACTGTCGCCGAGCTGCGGCAGGTCCGCGACGCAGTGGGGGACTTTTGCCCGGTTGCGGCCGATGAGTCAATCCGCAAGGCTGAGGATCCGTATTTGGTTGCGCGCGAACAGGCGGCTGACGTGGGCGTAATGAAGGTCGCGCCACTTGGTGGGCCACGCCGCTTGCTTCGGTTGGCCGAGGAGCTGGCGATGAAGGTGACCGTCGCCAGCGCGTTGGACACCGGCATTGGCATGGCTGCCGGCTTGTTCACGGCGGCGGCCCTGCCTACTACCGAGCTGCAGCCGGAGCCGAACGCGGCGGGTTTGGCCACGTCCTCGCTGTTTATCGAGGACGTCATCGAGCCCCGGCCACTTATCGATGGCCGACTGCCCGTCACCAACCCCGCGCCCGACCCTTCCCGCCTGACCGAGCTCGCCGCGCCGGGCCCCCGCCGCGATTGGTGGTTTGACCGCCTCCGCGCGGCGTATGCCCATCTATAACGCCAAGAAAGTGACTAGGTTTATGACACTTTGAGCCCGAAAAACGGCTTCCAAACTGACATAAACCTAGTCAGTAACTTCCGGCAAGTAGCCTATTGAGTGTGAACAATAACCAGGACACCCCTCAAGACCCGGACACCGGCGCGACCGAAACCACTCACGCCGTCCAGTCCACACAAGCCCCATCCGCAGTGGTAGCGGGCCTCATCGTCGATGAGCTGCTGCGTCTCGGCATGGTCGATGCCGTGGTGTGCCCGGGTTCCCGGTCCGCCCCACTCGCCCGCGCTCTGGTCCAGGCCGCTGACGCGGCGAAGGTTCGCCTACACGTGCGCATCGATGAACGCTCCGCGGCCTTCCTCGCCCTCGGCCTGGCCTCGCGCACCCGCAAGGTGACCCCGGTAATTACAACGTCCGGCACAGCAGTGGCGAACCTCGTGCCCGCCATGGTGGAAGCCACCGCGTCGGGCATTCCGCTGCTGGCACTGACCGCCGACCGCCCCGCGCATTATCGAGGCACTGGCGCGAACCAGACCATCGTCCAGGACCGCCTGTTCGCTGATGCCTCCGTCGTCGAGTTCGATCTGGACGGCACCGCCCCGGTCATGAAGGCCACCGCCGCGCAGATCCGCGCTCGCATTGATCGCGTTGTCGCCGCCATGGCATCCGGCGCCGGCCACCTAAACGTCCGTTTTGTCGAACCGCTCGTGCCTGACGACGACTCCGTCGCCGACATCCCCGAGGGCCGCGCCGATGGCGGCCCCTGGACCACGATTGCGCCTACCAACAGCAACAACGTCGCCGCGGCCGCCATCGCAGCCAACTCGGCCACCGCAACCGGCCCGGCCAACGCGGCTAGCACAGCCACAATTGACATCAGCCGCCGCACACTCGTGATTGCGGGTTCGAATGCCCCGCACCTGCCGGCGCTGGAGGATTTGCCAACCATCGCTGAGCCGAATGCATATGCGCCGGCGCACCCGGTGCACCCGCTCGCGGCGGGCACTTTCGCGCAGATTCCGCCGGAGCAGATTGTGTTGGTCGGCAGGCCGACGCTGCACCGAGGTATCTCTAAGCTGCTGGCCAATCCGGATATCGAGCTGACCGTTGTCTCCGAAGCGGAAAACCACGGTTTTGGGGTGGAGTTCCCGGATGTGACGGCGAACGCAAGGGCCGTCGTTAGGCATGTGCAGACTGTGGGGGAGCAGGACCCGCAGTGGACGAAAATCTGTGAGGCCGCCAGCGAGTTGGCGGTGAAGTCCGTGCGAGAGACGCTTACCGAGTCGATTGAAGCGGAGGAACCGCTGACCGGATTTCATGTGGCGGCGGCTCTGACGGACAGCCTGCGCACGGGTGACAATGTGGTGCTGGGCGCGTCGAACCCGGTGCGCGATGCGTCGTACACGGGCCTGCCTTTCCCGGGTGTGAACACGTATGCGGGACGAGGTGCCGCGGGCATCGACGGCACGGTGGCGACGGCAATCGGTATTGCGCTGGCGTCCGACCGCGAGCATGCCGACGAGATCCGCCCGCCGCGGACGATTGCACTTATGGGTGACCTGACGTTCCAGCACGACTCCGCAGCGTTGGCGATTGGTCCGCTGGAGCCGAGGCCGGAAAACCTCACCATCGTGGTGGCCAATGATGCAGGTGGCGGTATTTTCGAGACGCTGGAGGCGGGCAGCCCGGCTCTGCGGGGAAGCTTTGAGCGCATCTTCGGCACGCCGCAGGACGTGGACTTTGAGGGCATCTGCCAGGCTTACGGAGTCGAGCACGTGCGTGTCGACCGCCTCCCAGATCTGCTCGCGCAGCTGCACCCGGATACCGATGTCGACGGCATCCGCGTCATCGAGGTGGCGACCACACGTGCGACGCGTCGGCAGTTGCACCACAAGCTGGCATACAATGCGGAGATTGGGGTGCTGGACAAGCACTAGCCGGCCGGCAGCATCCAATCAGAGCTGGAAACAATCAGGGACAGAAAAATAGGAGGTCGCGACCGCCATGCAGTGGAAAACTGCCCTGGCCAATTGGCCGCGCCTCCTTCGTCAGGTACTGCTTTTTGTAATCATCTGCCTGCTGTTGTCGTGTCTGGCCATGGTGGTTGGCTGCTTCATTAATGACCGCAATATCGAGTCGAACATGGGGCAGTCCGTAGCCAATGTGCGCTCGGTCGAGCTCCTTCGCACCACGGTTGATTTCGTCGACGAGAATGGCGATTTTCAGTCGCCACCAACCGGTTTGCTCTATCCCGTTGGTCTGGAAGAGGGGCAGCGCGTCCGCGTCGAATACGACCGCACTGATCCCAATGTCGTCCGCGTCGCCGGGCGCACATGGACGCTGTCACTTCTCCCGGCGACCAGTATCGCTGTGGTTACATTTCTCGTCGTCGCGCCGTTGTGGTGGTTGTCGTTGCGCGCAACCCGTCGTTTACAAAGAGATCCCCAAAAGGTAAACAGAGGGTCACTTTCGCTTTCCGACGAGATGGAAAACTAGCACCATGCGCGTTGCCATCATTGCTGAAAGCTTCTTGCCCAACATCAATGGAGTGACAAACTCCGTGCTGCGGGTGTTGGAACACTTACGCCGTGAAGGACACGAGGCGCTGGTGATTGCGCCGGGTGCTCGGGACTGGCAGGAAGAGGCAGAGTTCTACTGCGACTACCGCATTGAGCGTGTGCCCACTGTGATGGTGCCGTTGATTGATTCGCTACCGATTGGTGTGCCGAACCGTCGGGTAGCGTCGGCGCTGACGCAGTTTAAGCCGGATGTTGTCCACTTGGCTTCGCCATTTGTGCTCGGTGGTGCGGGCGCGCTGACTGCCAAGGCACTGGGCATCCCGGCTGTGGCCATCTATCAGACGGACGTTGCGGGTTTTGCCAAGAACTACAAGTTGGCGGGGCTCTCCACGGCCGCATGGTTGTGGACGCGCGTGATTCACAACTCCTGCGCCCGAACGCTGGCGCCGTCGTCGCCGACTATTGAGGACCTGCAGGATCACAAGATTCGTGATGTCTACCGCTGGGGCCGCGGTGTTGATGCGGTTCGCTTTACTCCGACAAAGCGTAGTGAAGAGCTCAGGAAGCAGTGGAGCCCGGAGGGCAAGCCGATTGTTGGTTATGTCGGCAGGCTCGCGGCGGAGAAGTCTGTGGAGCGGCTGGCAGCGCTGAACGGCCGCGATGATATCCAGGTGGTCATTGTCGGCAATGGCCCGGAGCTGCAGAAGCTGCAGAAGCAGATGCCGAATGCCGTCTTTACCGGACAGCTCACCGGCGATAAGTTGGCAGCGGCATTCGCCAGTCTGGACGTGTTCGTCCACACCGGTGACTTTGAAACCTTCTGCCAGGCGGTACAGGAAGCCCACGCCTCCGGTGTGCCGGCCATCGCTCCGAACGCAGGCGGCCCGCGCGACCTGATTACCAACGACGTCAACGGCTACCTGCTGGAACCCAAGACTTTCACCCGCGATCTGTCTGAGGCGGTCGACAAGCTACTGCTCGTCGACGATGAGCTGGCACGCAAGCAGCTGCGCAACCGCTGCCGCGACACCGTGACCGAACGCACCTGGGAAGCACTGTGTGCAGACCTGGTTCGCCACTACGAGGAGGTTTCTGGGGTTTCCGCGGCCGAGACGTCAAGCAAGGTCGCAGCAGATGCGATTGATGCCTCCCGTGCAGGTGCTGCTACGCGTCAGAAGTCGGTCGCGTAATCTGGACATCGTGTCTAGGGCTGATTTAACGAAAAATCCCAGCGAAGTCGCCTCGATGTTCGACGGCGTGGGGAAGAATTACGACATCACTAATACCGTGCTCACCGGTGGCATTGACCACTACTGGCGCGTGCGCACGGCAAAGCGCCTGAACCTGCAGCCTGGCCAGAAAGTCCTCGACCTGGCCGCCGGTACGGCTGTTTCATCAGTGGAGTTGGCAAAGTCTGGCGCATACGTCGTTGCCTGTGATTTCTCCCGAGGCATGCTCAAGGCCGGTGCACACCGCGATGTTCCCAAGGTCTGCGGTGACGGCATGAAGCTGCCATTCCCGGACAACACCTTCGACGCGGTGACCATCAGCTTCGGTCTGCGCAACATCGTGGACTACAAGGCGGGCCTCGCTGAGCTAGCTCGCGTGACCAAGCCCGGAGGCCAGCTAACAGTCTGTGAGTTCTCCACCCCTGTGGTGCCGGTGTTCAGCACCTTCTACAAGGAATACCTGATGCGGGCACTGCCGCAGATTGCCAAGGTTGTCTCCTCGAACCCGGAGGCCTACGTGTACTTGGCGGAGTCGATTCGCGCCTGGCCAAACCAGCCGCAGCTTGCCCGCGACATCAATGCCTCTGGCTGGGAGGATGCCGGTTGGCAGAATCTCACCTTCGGTATCGCAGCGCTGCACTCGGCAACCAAGCCCGTGGAGTAGCTCGCTAGCTCGCAATCGGGCTGGGTCGCAGGGCCCGTCGTAAAGCGATTCCTACTGCCAGGGCTGGCGCCCGAACCACTTATCGGAGGCCAGCGCTGTCCTCCCCGAAGCGCGCCAGAGTCGCGCCACTACGTCGCGGTCGTGTTCCGTGACCAGGTTTCCCATCAGGCGTGCGGCAACACCCATGAGCTGGCTTCCCCACGGGGCGCCGATGGTCAGCGGGCCGACCGTGGGAAGGAAGCTCGGGTACGTCAGCGTCAGCGCCAACTTGCGAGCCAGCGAGAAGCCGGTGCCGTAGTGCTCGCGAAGTAGGGCGGGCCAGGAGTGCGTCAGCCCATCGCGGCCCGCACCAATCGAACTAATCAGCTCCACTGCCAGTCGCGCCGACTCCATGCCGTAGTCAATGCCCTCACCGTTGAGCGGGTTGACTAAGCACGCAGCATCACCGAGCAACGCCCAGTTCGGCCCCGCCACATTCGATACAGCACCGCCCATCGGCAGCAGCGCCGACGTCACGTGCTCCGGCTCGCTCATCTGCCACTGATCGCGCACCTGTCCGTGGTACTCACGCAGCAACTTCTTCACATTCGTGCGCGCCGGGCGTGCCGACGTCGCCAGCGCCCCACACCCCACATTCGCCCGGCCCTCGCCCAGCGGGAAAATCCAGCCATAGCCCGGGTGCGTATGCCCTTCGGAGTCGCGCAGTTCCAGGTGCGAGTGAATCCAGTCATCCGCTACGTCTGCGCTGTCGAAGCTGACATACGACCGTGCGGCCACGCCAAAGACGTTGTCTCGATGCCACGCACGCCCCAGCTGCTTGCCGACGGTACTGCGGACCCCATCGGCCACGAGCAACCAGCGGGCCGAGATGGTGTGTGGCTTGCCCTCGTGGTCGGAAAGCTCCACCGCGCGCACGCCATGACCCCGCGTGCCGCCAGTGTTCAGCGCTCCGAGAACCACCTTCCGCGCTGCGACTCCATCAAAGACCTGCGCACCGGCATCAGCGGCGGCATTGAGCAAGAAAGTGTCGAGCTCAACTCGCGACATCGCGGATCCGACAGCGGGAAAAGTGCCGGAGGCATCATCTGGCCAAGGTGCGGTGATGGAGCCGCCGAAGCCGTGCAGCTTGAGTCCGCGGTTGCGGTTGCGGCGCAGGAGCTCGTCGTCAAGCCCTAGACGACGTAGCTCAGCGATGGCACGAGGAGTGAGCCCGTCGCCACAAGTTTTGTCGCGCGGGAAGCGCTGGGAGTCGACCACAGTGACCGAAAAACCGGCGCGGGCGGCGTGAATTGCAGCTGCGGAGCCGGTGGGGCCTGCGCCAACAATGAGCACGTCAGTGCTGCTGGGTAGAGCGACGGTGCCGTCGAACGTGGGGGAAACTCGCGAAATCGGGCTTGAGGTCATTGCCCCAGCGTATAACGACGTTGAAACAAATATGGGAACTGGTCTGCTAGCCACTATGCTCGTAAGGTAGTTTATTTAGCAGTTTCTTATCTTTTATCGTCAGTTAGGCAGGTCTCGAATGCGTACTGGAGACTACTCCGGGCTTAGTTCCGGAAGTGCTCAGGGCACTGGTGAGCACACCGCCACTAGTTCTCACTTCGTTGATGAGGCGCTGGAAGCAACAATCACCGAGGGAATGCGCAAGAGCGAGGACCTCCTGATTACCGAGCTGGGGCGCGGCGAGGACTTCCTAGTCGAACGGGTTTCCCACCTAGCTCACGCTGGTGGTAAGCGCTTCCGCCCGATGTTTACCATGCTGGCCGCGCAGTTCGGGGAGAACCCGGAGAGCGATAAGGTCATCACCGCCGCGACGGTGTTGGAGCTGACGCATCTGGCGACGCTCTACCACGACGACGTCATGGATGAAGCGGATAAGCGCCGCGGCGTGCCCTCCGCAAACTCGCGCTGGGACAACACCGTCGCCATTCTGGCCGGTGACTACCTCTTCGCTGCTGCGTCCCGCCTGCTGGCAGAGCTCGGCTCCGAGAGCGTGGCTCACTTCGCTGAGACCTTCGGCGTGTTGGTCACAGGCCAGATGCGCGAGTGCCTCAACGACTTGGACCTGCCGATAGAAGAGCGCATCGAGCGCTACCTGAAGGTCATTGCCGAAAAGACCGGTGTGCTCATCGCATCGGCCGGTTATCTCGGCGCCTATCACGCCGGTGCGTCCGCCGAGATTTCCAACGCACTGCGCCGCTATGGCGAACTAATCGGTATCGTTTTCCAGATTGTCGACGACATCATCGACATCTCCTCCAATACCGATCAGTCCGGCAAGACTCCGGGCACTGACTTGCGCGAGGGCGTCTTCACGCTGCCGGTTCTCTACGCGCTGCAGGAGGACACCCCAGCCGCTGACCGCCTCCGTCAGATTCTCGTCGGCCCAGTCTCCGACGACGCGCTTGTCGACGAGGCCCTCGAGCTCCTGGCTCAGACCAACGGTGTGGCTCGCGCGATGGAGAAGGTCAATGAACTGCTGGATGAGTCCGACCGCGTCATCGCTGACCTTCCTGACTGCGCGGCCAAGGAGGCCCTGCGTCACGTTGCTCGCTACACCGTGGAGCGCGTGGGGTAGTGGATTGAGCTCCATCGGCGAGATGGGCCTAGGGGCGAGCACTGCTCTGAGGTGAGCTCTGCTCTGGGTTGAGCTCTGCTGAGGGGTGAATCCGGGTAGGAAAATATCCTCTCGACCTGCCGATTTGTGTAAATGACAGAGTAGTGGGTAGCATTCCATTCGCACCGTTTAAGAGTGCACGCCAGATTGCCCGAGCGGCCAAAGGGAGCGGATTGTAAATCCGTCGGCATTGCCTTCGTTGGTTCGAATCCATCATCTGGCACAGTGAAATCACCGCGAGAATTTTCTCGCGGTGATTTTTTGTTTGTAGGGGCCGTTGGTGGGGATGCGGGGCAGGGGCTCGAGTGAGGGGCTCTGGATTAAGCGGGGCAGGGGCTCGAGTTAGAGGCTCGAGTTAGAGGTCAGCCACTCATCGATGAGCTATTCACTTATGGTTCCGCTGGGGCTCATCGATAAGTGAATAGATTATCCATAAGTGCGCGCCAAATGTCTGCAAACGTGACAAGAAATACCACTGCCTACCTGCTGATTTGTGCTTAGTGGTGATTTCGGGTTAATCTTTGCAAGGCTTCACGGAGAGCACAGAGCGAAACGAAGCGGTCAACAATTGGCCACAGAGTTACGTGCTGGGTTTAACGGATGCTGATGCCCCCTTAGCTCAGTCGGCAGAGCGTTTCCATGGTAAGGAAAAGGTCGACAGTTCGATTCTGTCAGGGGGCTCTGTTCTTTTATACGGACTTATGTCCGGTAGAGAATAGGGGCGATGTAGCTCAGATGGTGAGAGCGCACGACTCATAATCGTGAGGTCGGGGGTTCGATCCCCCCCATCGCTACTACGGACAGTGATGTTCGTCGAACCCCGCCTTGATTATGCAGCAATGCAGTAAGGTGGGACATTGTCAGCTAAGGACTGAAAAGTTCTTTCGCTGGTGGTGAAGGGGCGTGGCTCAATTGGTAGAGCAGCGGTCTCCAAAACCGCAGGTTGCAGGTTCGAGTCCTGTCGCCCCTGCAAGTACCCGTCATCCAGGGCGTATGAAAATGCGTCTGGGTGGCGGGTTTTTCGTTTATGTTCGGTGGCGGTGGGGCAATGCGAGTTACTGACTGCGTTTATGACAAAAACAGCCCGAAAAATGGCTTGAAAGTGTCATAACCCCATACAGTTTCACATTTGCAGCCCCAAGTTCGCATCCCCGAGCGAGCAGCCCGTGGCTCTTTGGGGTTGTCAGAATCGAATCTCGAAGCCTGCGGTTCCCACGAAGGGCATTTCTTCGATAGTGTGGATTATCGGCTAGAATTTACGCACTGAACCAGACTTGCTCTGCACAGTGGGGGCTTGGATCCGGAGAACATTCCCGGAGTCTGCCCTTGAAGAATTCACGTTTGAGTTTCACTGTGCAGTATCTTTAGGTCTCATATGCACGAAGTAGCGAAGGAGCATCGTGTCTGAGGAAAACCAGACTTTCCAGGCGGCGGCTCGCCCGTCCGGTAAGCGCCAGGCGACGGGCGCGCAGACCACCGTGGCGAAGAAGCCTGCGCGTGAGAAGGAGACCAACGAGCTTTCGACTCGTAACCCTTTGGTTTTCATCAAGCAGGTTGTTGACGAGCTGCGCAAGGTGATTTGGCCGACCGGCCGCCAGATGGTCACCTACAGCATCATCGTGATTCTGTTCCTGATTGCCATGATCGCTCTCGTGTGGGGTGTGGACACGCTGGCCGGTCTGGGTGTCCGATCGGTGTTGGGCAAGTAATCGGTTATACTGTTTCGCAGTGATGCTTTTCATCCCGCCTCCGAGTTCCGGACGGCGGGATTATTCGTTAGCGCAGCTGGTGTCTGGCTGTGCGAAGTGATTGCGGATGGCATATTGGCTCTTAAGACTCTTTAGGCGAAGATGCCAATGTCGCGAACCGTTGATGTAGATACAAGAGGGGTTAGCACGACATGAATGATGGTCAGAATATTTTCTCCGACGCCCAGTCCGCGGATGCTGCCGCAACTGAGCAGGATGCGCAGGGCGCACCGGCTCAGGTAGAAGCTCCGGCTGAGGGTGCAGCCGCAGCCGACGCAGCCGCAGCTGACACTGCTGCAGCAGAAGCAGCGCCGGCAGAGGAGACTGCCGCTGACGCTGAGGCACAGGCAGCTGCTGACGCAGATGCCGAGTACCGTAAGCGCCTGCGCGAGTTCCAGCGTGAGCTCAAGCGTCGTCCGGGCGACTGGTACATCATCCAGTGCTACTCCGGCTACGAGAACAAGGTGAAGACCAACCTGGAAATGCGCGCCCAGACCATGGGTGTCGATGAGCAGATCCACGAGGTCATCGTTCCGGTTGAGGAAGTCGAAGAGCGCAAGGACGACGGCAAGAAGAAGATCGTTAAGCGCAAGCTGCTGCCGGGCTACGTTCTGGTTCGTATGAGCCTGGATGACCCGTCCTGGTCCGTCGTCCGCGACACCCCGGGTGTTACTTCCTTCGTCGGTAGCGAGGGCCAGCCGTCCAAGGTCAAGATTCGCGAGGTCGCTAAGTTCCTCATGCCGAAGGAGACCATCACCGCGGACGCCGCTGAAGAAGCTGCAAATGCCGACGGTGAGCTGGCTGTCGCAGCGGCGCCGCAGGCGGAGAAGAAGGCCGTCGCCATCGACTATGAGGTCGGCGAGTCCGTCACCATCCTGTCCGGTCCGTTCGCATCTGTGGCTGCGACCATCTCCGAGATCGACCCGGACACCGGCCGCATGAAGGCTCTGGTTTCCATCTTCGGCCGTGAGACCCCGGTCGAGCTGGGCATCGATGAGGTCGAGAAGCTGAACTAGGCCCGACCTCAAGCCAGGCGCAGAGCCAAGCGGAGAGCACCGCCAAGCCAAGCGCCGAGCAAGGCACCAGCTAGCTCGCTCGCGCAACCAATCCGGTAACGGATTTTGATGCACGCCATACGCTGCGGTAACGTAGCCAGGCGTGCATTTTTGTGCCTTGAGCACAGATGCGCCAAGTAATTCGTATCCCCGGTGGCTGGCACCAACTCAATGACCAGCGCCAGTGGCCATGATGGTCGAGGGCGCAAGGGTCGTCGTAAAGCGTCGGCATCCGGACGGGGTGAGTCGCCTTTTCATCGGGGCGGCGCGCCCCGGTAACTAGGAAGTAGGTTAATCCGATGGCTCCGAAGAAGAAGCTTTCTGCGATTATTAAGCTGCAGATCCAGGCTGGTCAGGCTAACCCGGCTCCGCCGGTTGGTCCGGCACTGGGTGCTCATGGTGTCAACATCATGGAGTTCTGCAAGGCTTACAACGCAGCAACTGAGAACCAGCGTGGCAACGTTGTCCCGGTTGAAATCTCTGTCTACGAAGACCGCTCCTTCACCTTCGTTCTGAAGACCCCGCCGGCAGCTAAGCTGCTGCTGAAGGCCGCTGGCATTCAGAAGGGCTCTGGCGTTCCGCACACCAACAAGGTCGGTTCCGTGACCTGGGAGCAGTGCAAGGAAATCGCCGAGCTGAAGAAGCCGGACCTGAACGCTAACGACATCGAGATGGGTGCACGCATCATCGCCGGTACCGCTCGTTCCATGGGCATCACCGTCGAGGGCGCTAAGTAAACCGTCAGCGTTTAGCTGCACCTTCATCAAGTGGTAGGGCCAGCTTCGGCCCGCTAAACACCACAATCCAACCATTTCACTTAATTGAGATTGGACTTTTCATGAGCAAGAACTCTAAGGCATACCGCGCCGCCGCCGAGAAGATCGACGCCGGCCGCATCTACTCTCCGCTCGAGGCCGCTAACCTGGCCAAGGAGACCTCCTCCAAGAACTACGACGCCACCATCGACGTTGCGATTCGCCTGGGCGTTGACCCGCGCAAGGCCGACCAGCTGGTTCGCGGCACTGTCTCCCTGCCGAACGGCACCGGTAAGACCGTCCGCGTTGTTGTTTTCGCCGCTGGCGAGAATGCCACTAAGGCTGAAGAGGCCGGCGCTGACTTCGTCGGTTCCGAGGAACTGATCGAAAAGATTCAGGGCGGCTGGACCGATTTCGATGCTGCGATCGCAACCCCGGACCAGATGGCCAAGGTTGGTCGCGTGGCTCGTATCCTCGGCCCGCGTGGTCTGATGCCGAACCCGAAGACCGGCACCGTTACCCCGGATGTCGCTAAGGCTGTCACCGAGATCAAGGGCGGTAAGATTTCCTTCCGCGTTGACAAGGCTGCAAACCTGCAGGCTGTTATCGGTAAGGCTTCCTTCGACGCCGAGAAGCTGGCCGAGAACTACGGTGCGCTTATCGACGAGCTGATGCGTCTCAAGCCGTCCGCTGCTAAGGGTAAGTACCTGAAGAAGATCACCGTCTCCGCCACCAACGGCCCGGGCATCCCGGTTGACACCAGCGTGATCAAGGACTACACCGCCTAAATCAGCATCAGCCGATAGGCGAGTGAGCTCCTCGCAAGTCGCTTGAGAGTGACTCAGAGCCAAGCTCTTTAAAACCGCCGCCACGCGCACTTTCCCAAGTGTGTGAGGCGGCGGTTTTGCATTCTCATAAGGGATATCGATAGCGCGGTGGGGCTGCGGGCGCGGTAGACGTCGTAAAGCGAATTGCTAATCCAAACAACTAATCCAGGCGAAATGGACTCACAGCCAAAGTTTGTTGCTTAAAATCGCGACTATGACGTTGATTTTGGAACCCGAAGAAGGGCTGGAGGCGCTCGGCGAGATTAATCGCCTGGCGCAGCTCGACGACGGTTCCGGAATTATTGAACCGCAGCTCATCTCGTATCTCGACTCGTTGGGCGACGACGCCTATGACATGCCCTGCCTGCGCATCGCGGGGCAGACTCTGCTGGGCGAGGTACTGACGGGGCTAGGGGAGGACGAGCGCGTAGCTGAGGTCCTTCGCCGCAATATCCAGGATTCTGTGGTGCTTCCGGGGATGAGTGAGGAGGAAGCTCTGCAAGTTCGGGCGGCGCAAGTCGTCGTAGTGCGGTTGTTGCGCATCATTGCGCGGATGGAAGCCGTGGAGCTGCGCAATGTCGTGGCGCAACAGTGCCTGGCATCGCAGATCCCGCCGGTCGTGCGCGTGGCACTGACACTCACCGTGGATATCCTCGACGCCGCCAGATTGGACGCACATCCCGACGACATGGTGCGCGTGGTACTCGACTACGCCGACCAAGTGCTCTGGCTTGCCGACGACGACCTGAATGCGTACTTTGCCGAGCTTGAGATGATTGTGCAGCAACGTGAGAAGGACCTGGAGTTCGGCCGCTTTGGAGAGCCTGGTGCAGCGCGGTTTGGATAGACGATTTGGTTAATTGCCTGGGTCTGGTATAGAGTTTCTTCACGAAGTTTGACCGGCTTCCAATCGGTACCAACATCGAGTTGGGACGATGGAGGTTGGTACTCAAGTTTCACCGAAGACCGTCGGTCATTCGCTTCGAAAGAAGCGGATTGAAGGTTTCATTGTAGGAATACAGTGAGCGGCCCACGCAGGAGGACTTGGAAGCGCTTGCGCAGTTTGACTTCACCTGCTGACCTTGGAGTTGGCGGAGTTGAAGTGGAACATGCCAAAAGAATTGTGCGCCCCATCCTTGTGCGAGGATTGGGGCGTTTGTTGTATTTGCGCAAAAGACTCCTTCACTTGGCCGAGCGGAAAATTGCAAAGACCAGGAAGGAGGCGAGAGTACACATGGCAGCAAATGCTGAGAAGATTGCAGCTGTTGCAGCACTGAAGCAGGACGTCGAAGAGTCCAACGCTATCGTGCTGACTGAGTACCGCGGCCTGTCCGTTGCGGAAATCACGGAACTGCGTCGCGCCCTCGGTGCTGATGTTAAGTACTCCGTCGCCAAGAACACCATGATCAAGATCGCTGCCGACGAGGCAGGGATTGAGGGTCTTGATGAGCACCTGAACGGCCCGACTGCAGTCGCCTTCATCAAGGGCGAGGCTGTGGATGCGGCTAAGGCGATTAAGAAGTTCGCCGGTGACAACAAGAACCTCGTGATCAAGGGCGGCTACATGGACGGTGCTGCAATGGATGCAGCACAGTTCGAGGCTCTTGCGGATATGGATAACCGTGAGACCACGCTGGCAAAGCTGGCTGGTGCCTTCAACGGCGTTCTGGCGAACGTCGCTGGCCTGCTCGACGCTCCGACCTCCTCGGTTGCCCGCCTTGCTGCGGCACTCGAGGAAAAGAAGTAATCCCGAGCGGCTCGCGAACTACGCGAACTAAATCACGCGAAAAACTTTTAAATATCACTTTGACGGCTTCGACCCCAGGGATCTCTGAGGGGAGCGGCCGCACCACACTCATAGGAGAATATCCATGGCTAAGTACACCACTGAGGAACTGCTCGAGGCTTTCAAGGAAATGACCCTCGTTGAGCTCACCGAGTTCAAGAAGGCTTTCGAGGAGGAGTTCGACGTCACCGCTGCTGCTCCGGTTGCAGTTGCTGCTGCAGGCGCTGCTGGCGGCGAGGCTGCTGCTGAGGAGAAGGACGAGTTCGACGTCGTCCTCGAGGACGCTGGCGCTAAGAAGATTGGCGTTATTAAGGCTGTCCGCGAGATCGTCTCCGGCCTGGGCCTGAAGGAGGCTAAGGAGATGGTTGAGTCCGCTCCGAAGGCTATCCTGGAGGGTGCTTCCAAGGACGACGCTGAGGCTGCTAAGGCTAAGCTGGAAGAGGCTGGCGCAAAGGTCTCCCTCAAGTAATTCAGTTACTTGCTTCGGCTCCGGTAGTGGCCTAAAGCTACCGATTCTGACCGCCAATTCTGAGATTTTTACCCGGGGTTGGCGGTTTTTTCGTTTCTGGGGCCTTTGCTAACCCACCCGACCCCGGCAAAACCTCACTAATCTCACCCGTCACAGGGAGTTGGGGGCAAAAACCAGACCACTCATTGTCTTGATTGCCCCTATTGGCCTGTAAAGTATCTAACATGCTCTCACGGCCGAGAATTCTGTCTATCCTTCTGTTGGGTCTAGGCACCGCACTGCTTGCTGCTGGCATCTTGCTGCCCAAAGTGCTCAATGTTGATCCCAAAATGCCGCTTGACCTGCCGCCGGTGTCGTACACCCTGCGGGCGGAAGACGGCGTGTCCACCAGGATTAACGAAGAAGGCAAGCGGGAAGAAGTGCACTCGCCGCTGCAGCGACAGCTCCACGGCGTGCTCATCGAACCCGCCGATGCGGACAAGGTTTCGCTCCGTGTCGGTGTGACTGAAATGCGTGAGCTTCCCCCGGAGGTCATGGGCACCGACCCGCTGACCGAGCTTATCGAGGCCAATATCTGGACAGTGACCATCGACCGACTCACCGGCGAGGCGCTGGCTCCTGCGACTCTTGTCGACCGCATGGCGGGCGTTCCACGATCAGTGGCTTTCGAGGGGAACTGGGTGAAGCTCCCGGCCGACACTGAGGAAAAAGAATACCTGATCTTTGATGATTTCCTCCACGATTCCCTGCCGGCAAAGTTTGTCGGGGAAGAGGAGCGCGGTGGCAACCGCATTCTGCATTTCCGTCAGGATATTGAGAAGACGAATCTCGCCCAGAAGTACCGTTCTTACGTCTCTCAGCTAACTCAGGATGACAAATCCGGGTTCCTCCAGTACCAGGGCACCCGTGATTTGTGGGTTGAGCCGAAGTCTGGCTCGGTCATCGATATGGCCGAGGACATCCACCTTTGGTGGGAGACTCGCGACGGCGAGCCGATCATGGACTACCTGCGCTTCAACGGAAAGATGGACGAAGGCCTTTCCAATCAGCTTCTCTTTGGCGCAATACAGAATTTCCAGCGCCCAGCTCTAGAGCCGTGGTCAATCGGTCTCATTACGTCCGGTTCGATTCTGGTATTCATCGCAATCGTGGGCATCGTGCGTCCTTCGACCCGTCGTAAAGCAGAGTAACGCTTTACGACGGCCATAGCGCCCAGGCCTCACCCTTTATATCGGTGACGGGTGAATGCGACACGCCCGATTTGTCAAGTTGTACTAGACAACTACCAGTTTTTGATATAGGCTAAATCGTTGCGCTGGAATTAGTGTATCTGTCGCCAGCTCTTTTATAGTTTGCGCTCGGAGCGCGGGGCTATTATGTAGCACCGTTTTTCGTGCATCTAGCTGTTAAAGGAGTTGCCGCGGCGCCGTCGTTAGGGCTCGGGGGCTCGCCTTTTAAAGGCTGGTCTTGGAGGCCAAGTGGCGGGGGAATCACTTTCGTGTGTGACCAAAGGTTAGACGCAAAGTATCCCGGTGCGCAACAGAAATAATTCCTGCAACTTGAATCGCGTATAAACCAAGCGGGCGGAGCGCACCACCGGTTGCCGGTGTGCTTCACCGCGTGAGGTGCTGGAAGGACGCATCTTGGCAGTCTCCCGCCAGACCAAGGCAGTAACCGGTATTCCCGGAGCTTCGAAGAGGTACTCGTTTGCAAAGATTCAGGAGCCGATTGCGGTTCCTGGTCTGCTCGACCTGCAGCGTGAGTCTTTCGCATGGCTCATTGGCACGCCTGAGTGGCGCGCTCGTCGCCAGGAGGAGCTCGGAGAAGACGCTCGGGTTACCAGCGGTCTCGAAGATATTCTAGAAGAGCTCTCTCCGATCGAGGACTACTCCCAGAAGATGTCTCTGACGCTGTCGGACCCATGGTTCGACTCCGTCAAGAACACCGTGGATGAGTCCAAGGATAAGGACATCAACTACTCGGCTCCCCTCTACGTCACCGCGGAGTTCACCAACCGCGAGACCGGTGAGATTAAGAGCCAGACTGTCTTCATCGGCGACTTCCCGATGATGACGGATAAGGGTACGTTCATCGTCAACGGAACTGAGCGTGTCGTTGTTTCTCAGCTGGTGCGCTCTCCGGGCGTCTACTTCGATGAGACCATCGACAAGTCCACCGAGCGCCCGCTGCACTCGGTGAAGATTATTCCGTCGCGCGGTGCGTGGCTGGAGTTCGACGTCGACAAGCGGGACACCGTCGGCGTTCGTATTGACCGTAAGCGTCGCCAGCCGGTCACGGTTCTGCTGAAGGCTTTCGGCTGGACCACTGAGGAAATCAAGGAGCGCTTCGGCTTCTCTGAGATTATGATGGCCACCCTGGAGAAGGACGGTGTTGCAAACACCGACGAGGCTCTGCTGGAGATTTACCGCAAGCAGCGCCCGGGTGAGCCGCCGACGCGCGAGTCCGCGCTGGCTCTGCTGGAGAACAACTTCTTCAAGCCGAAGCGTTACGACCTGGCCAAGGTCGGTCGCTACAAGGTCAACCGCAAGCTGGGCCTGGGCACTGAGGTCTCTGGCGAGATGGTCCTGACCGAACAGGATATCGCTACCACCATTGAATACCTCGTGCGCCTGCACGACGGCGAGAATGTTATGACCTCGCCGGAAGGGGTCGAGATTCCGGTTGAGACCGACGACATCGATCACTTCGGTAACCGTCGTCTGCGTACCGTAGGCGAGCTGATTCAGAACCAGGTTCGCGTGGGTCTGTCCCGCATGGAACGCGTGGTTCGTGAGCGCATGACCACTCAGGACGTGGAGTCGATCCAGCCGACCACTCTGATTAACGTGCGCCCGGTCTCCGCGGCTATCCGTGAGTTCTTCGGTACTTCCCAGCTGTCCCAGTTCATGGACCAGAACAACTCGCTGTCGGGTCTGACCCACAAGCGTCGTCTGTCCGCACTGGGTCCGGGTGGTCTGACCCGTGACCGTGCTGGTCTCGAGGTTCGAGACGTTCACCCGTCCCACTACGGCCGCATGTGTCCAATTGAGACCCCAGAGGGTCCGAACATTGGCCTGATTGGTTCGCTGTCCTGCTACGCACGCGTGAACCCGTTCGGTTTCATTGAGACTCCGTACCGCCGCGTCCGCGATGGTGTCATCACCGACGAGGTCGACTACCTCACCGCTGATGAGGAAGACCGCTACGTTGTCGCGCAGGCTAACACCCCGATTGATGAGAACGGCCGCTTCGTTCAGGAGACCCTGTCTGTTCGTAAGAAGGGTGGTGACGTCGAGTCCGTCCGTGCCGATGAGGTCGACTACCTCGATGTTTCCCCGCGTCAGATGGTCTCCGTGGCTACTGCCATGATTCCGTTCCTCGAGCACGACGACGCTAACCGTGCCCTGATGGGTGCGAACATGCAGCGTCAGGCTGTGCCGCTGCTGCGTTCGGAGGCTCCGTTCGTCGGTACCGGTATGGAGCAGCGTGCTGCTTACGACGCCGGCGATGTCATTGTCGCTTCGGCCACAGGTGTGGTCGAGACCGTGTCGGCAGACTTCATCACCATCATGGATGATGAGGGCCAGCGCCACACCTACCTGCTGCGCAAGTTCGAACGCACCAACCAGGGCACCTGCTACAACCAGAAGCCACTGGTTGACGAAGGCCAGCGTGTTGAGGCCGGCCAGGTCATCGCTGACGGTCCGGGTACCGACAACGGTGAGATGGCACTTGGTAAGAATCTGCTCGTGGCATTCATGCCGTGGGAAGGCCACAACTACGAGGACGCCATCATCCTGAACCAGCGCATGGTTGAGGAGGACATCCTGACCTCGATTCACATCGAGGAGCACGAGATTGATGCCCGTGACACCAAGCTGGGTCCGGAGGAAATCACCCGTGACATCCCGAACGCGTCCGAGGAGATGCTGAAGGATCTGGATGACCGCGGTATCGTCCGCATCGGTGCTGACGTTCGCGACGGTGACATCCTGGTCGCTAAGACCACGCCGAAGGGCGAGACTGAGCTGACTCCGGAGGAGCGCCTGCTGCGCGCTATCTTCGGCGAGAAGTCCCGCGAGGTCCGTGACACCTCCATGCGTGTCCCGCACGGTGAGTCCGGCAAGGTCATCGGCGTCCGCGTCTTCTCCCGTGAAGACGATGACGACCTGGCACCGGGTGTCAACGAGATGGTCCGCGTCTACGTTGCGCAGAAGCGCAAGATCCAGGACGGCGACAAGATGGCAGGTCGCCACGGTAACAAGGGTGTTATTGGCAAGATCCTGCCGCAGGAGGACATGCCGTTCCTGCCGGACGGCACCCCGGTCGACATCATTCTGAACACCCACGGTGTTCCGCGTCGTATGAACATCGGCCAGGTCCTCGAGGTTCACCTCGGCTGGCTGGCGAAGGCCGGCTGGAGCATTGAGGGCGACCCGGATTGGGCTAAGCGTCTTCCGGCAGACCTGCACGACGTTCCGTCCGACTCCCTGGTCGCAACCCCAGTGTTCGACGGTGCTGAGAACGAGGAGCTCGCTGGTCTGCTCGCGTCGTCCCGCCCGAACCGTGACGGCGAGGTGCTGGTCAACGCTGACGGTAAGGCCACGCTGTTCGACGGCCGCTCTGGCGAGAAGTTCCCGTTCCCGGTTTCGGTGGGCTACATGTACATGCTGAAGCTGCACCACCTGGTCGACGAGAAGATTCACGCTCGTTCCACCGGTCCGTACTCCATGATTACCCAGCAGCCGCTGGGTGGTAAGGCTCAGTTCGGTGGTCAGCGCTTCGGTGAGATGGAGGTGTGGGCAATGCAGGCATACGGCGCTGCCTACACCCTGCAGGAGCTGCTCACTATCAAGTCCGATGACGTGGTTGGCCGCGTCAAGGTCTACGAGGCAATCGTGAAGGGCGACAACATTCCGGATCCGGGTATTCCGGAGTCGTTCAAGGTGCTTCTGAAGGAACTGCAGTCGCTCTGCCTGAACGTTGAGGTCCTTTCGGCCGACGGCGTTCCGGTTGAGTTGGGCTCCTCCGACGATGAGGAACTCGACCACGCGACCGCTTCCCTCGGCATTAACCTGTCCCGCGATGAGCGTTCCGACGCTGACTCCGCATAGTTTCTCGCTTAACGACGAAACATTGCGTGAGTATCAGGGTCGGGAAGCCCTAACTCGCGAATAACCCAACACAGACGACAACGTACAAAAACCTCCGCAGAGAATTTGGTTTCCGCATTACTTCGATGCGGAGGGAAAGGGAAAACAGGTGCTCGACGTCAACAACTTTGACGAGCTCCGGATTGGGCTCGCTACCGCCGACGACATCCGCCGCTGGTCTCGCGGTGAGGTCAAGAAGCCCGAGACGATTAACTACCGTACGCTGAAGCCGGAAAAGGATGGCCTTTTCTGTGAGCGTATCTTCGGCCCGACCCGTGACTGGGAGTGTGCTTGTGGTAAGTACAAGCGCGTTCGCTTCAAGGGCATCATCTGTGAACGCTGTGGCGTTGAGGTGACCAAGTCGAAGGTTCGCCGTGAGCGCATGGGCCACATTGAGCTGGCCGCTCCGGTCACTCACATCTGGTACTTCAAGGGTGTGCCGTCCCGCCTCGGCTACCTGCTCGACTTGGCTCCGAAGGATCTGGAAAAGATCATCTACTTCGCCGCCAACATCATCACTTCTGTGGATGAAGAGGCTCGCCACAACGACCAGGAAACCCTCGAAGCAGACATGCTCGTGGACAAGAAGCTGGTTGAGGACGACCGCGACCAGGAGCTGGCCGAACGCGCCCAGACCCTGGAAGAGGATCTGGCTGAGCTCGAGGCAGCCGGTGCCAAGGCTGACGCCCGCAAGAAGGTTCAGTCTGCAGCCGAGCGCGAGATGCGCCACATCCGTGAGCGCGCCCAGCGCGAGCTGGATCGTCTCGACGAGATCTGGAACACCTTCATCAAGCTCGAGCCGAAGCAGATGATTATCGACGAGGGTATTTACACCGAGCTCGTCGACCGCTACGAGGATTACTTCACCGGTGGTATGGGTGCTGAGGCTATTCAGACCCTGATCCGCAACTTCGACTTGGCCAAGGAGGCCGAGGAGCTGCGCGAGATTATTCGCGACGGCAAGGGTCAGAAGAAGATGCGCGCCCTCAAGCGCCTGAAGGTTGTCACTGCATTCCTGCAGTCCGGCAACGACCCGGCCGCTATGGTGCTTGACTGCATCCCGGTGATTCCGCCGGAGCTGCGCCCGATGGTGCAGCTCGACGGTGGCCGCTTTGCGACCTCAGACCTGAACGACCTCTACCGTCGTGTTATCAACCGCAACAACCGCCTGAAGCGCATGATTGACCTCGGCGCTCCGGAGATCATCGTCAACAACGAGAAGCGCATGCTTCAGGAATCCGTTGACGCACTGTTCGACAACGGACGTCGTGGCCGCCCGGTCACTGGTCCGGGTAACCGCCCGCTGAAGTCCCTGAGCGACCTGCTCAAGGGTAAGCAGGGTCGTTTCCGTCAGAACCTGCTGGGTAAGCGTGTTGACTACTCCGGCCGTTCGGTTATTATCGTCGGCCCGCAGCTGAAGCTGCACCAGTGTGGTCTGCCGAAGCTGATGGCTCTCGAGCTGTTCAAGCCGTTCGTGATGAAGGAGCTCGTGGCCAAGAGCTACGCGCAGAACATCAAGAGCGCGAAGCGCATGGTTGAGCGTCAGCGCCCAGAGGTGTGGGACGTCCTCGAAGATGTCATTACCGGGCACCCGGTTCTGCTGAACCGTGCACCTACGCTGCACCGCCTGGGTATTCAGGCGTTCGAGCCGGTCCTGGTTGAGGGTAAGGCAATTCAGCTGCACCCACTGGCTTGTGAGGCTTTCAACGCCGACTTCGACGGTGACCAGATGGCAGTCCACCTGCCGCTGTCCGCTGAAGCACAGGCCGAGGCTCGTGTCCTGATGCTGTCCTCGAACAACATTCTGTCGCCGGCTTCCGGTAAGCCGCTGGCTATGCCGCGTCTGGACATGGTCACTGGCCTGTACTTCCTGACGCTGGAGAAGCCAGAGCTGCCGGGTGGCCACCAGGATGCCACCGAGGACGCACCGGAGCAGGGTATTTACACCAGCCCGGCCGAGGCCATCATGGCTTACGACCGCGGTGCAATTGGCCTGCAGAGCCCGATTAAGGTTCGCATCAGCCACCTGCGTCCGCCGGCTGAGATTGAATCCGAGCAGTTCCCAGACGGTTGGAACAAGGGCGATACTTGGCTGGCTTCGACCACGCTGGGCCGCGTTATGTTCAACGACCTGCTGCCGTGGAACTACCCATACGTCGAAGGCGTTATGGCTAAGAAGCCGCAGGCTGCGATCATCAACGACTTGGCTGCCAAGTACCCGATGATCACGGTCGCTCAGACCGTCGACAAGCTCAAGGATGCTGGTTTCTACTGGGCTACCCGTTCTGGTGTCACCATTGCTATGTCTGACGTGCTGGTTCTCCCGAACAAGCGGGAGATCCTAAACGGCTACGAAGAGAAGGCCGCCACGGTGGAGAAGAAGTTCCGCCGCGGTAAGCTCTCGGCTGCTGAGCGTCACGAGTCGCTGGTTAACCTGTGGAAGGCCGCGACGGCTGAGGTCGGTGAAAAGGTCGAGGCTCTGTACCCGGATGACAACCCGATTCCGATGATCGTGAAGTCGGGTGCTGCCGGTAACATGGGCCAGATTCACTCGCTGGCCGGCATGAAGGGCATGGTTACGAACCCGCGTGGTGAATACATCACCCGCCCGATTAAGACCTCCTTCCGCGAAGGCCTGTCGGTTCTCGAGTACTTCAACAACTCGCACGGTTCCCGTAAGGGTCTGGCCGATACCGCGCTTCGTACCGCTGACTCGGGTTACCTGACCCGTCGTCTGGTCGACGTTGCGCAGGACGTCATCGTTCGCGAAGAGGACTGTGGCACTCACGATGGTGTCATTGTCGAGATCGGCGAGGATGTTCTGGACGCAACCGGCAACCCGACCGGCGAGATCCGTCGTGCGAAGTATGTCGAGACCGCCGCGATTGCTCGTGTGCTGGCAGCCGATGTCACCGACGCTGAGGGCAATGTCCTTATCGCAGCTGACACCGACCTGAACGACGACCACATCACCCTGGCTCTCAGCCACGGTGTCAAGGAAGTCAAGGTCCGCTCGGTTCTGACCTGTTCCACCGCAACCGGTGTCTGTGCCAAGTGCTACGGTCGCTCGATGGCAACCGGCAAGCTCGTCGACATCGGAGAGGCTGTCGGTATTGTCGCTGCGCAGTCCATTGGTGAGCCGGGTACCCAGCTGACCATGCGTACGTTCCACCAGGGTGGTGTCGGTGGCGACATTACCGGTGGTCTGCCGCGTGTCCAGGAGCTGTTCGAGGCCCGCGTGCCGAAGAACAAGGCTCCACTGGTCCGCGAAAACGGTCGCGTGCGCCTGGAGGAGGACGAGCACTTCTACACGCTCACCCTCATCCCGGATGCCAACAGCGAAGACGAGGTTGTTTACGACAAGCTGTCCAAGCGTCAGGGCCTGGCTGAAATCACTGTCGATGGCCGTCGTCGCGCCATCCGCGATGGTGACCATGTGGTCAAGGGGCAGCAGCTGCTCAAGGGCGCTGCCGATCCGCACGAGGTCCTCGAGGTCCTGGGCCGCCGAGGCGTCCAGCGCCACCTCATCGAGGAAGTCCAGTCGGTCTACCGTGATCAGGGTGTGGCCATTCACGACAAGCACATCGAGGTTATCGTCAGCCAGATGCTGCGCCGCGTGATTGTGTCTAAGCCAGGTGACTCCGACCTGCTGCCAGGTGCACTGGTCGAGCGCTCCACGGTCATGGCGAAGAACCGCGAGATTGTCGCCTCCGGTGGCAGCGTCATCGAAGGCCGTCGCGTGCTGATGGGTATTACCAAGGCATCGCTGGCCACCGAGTCCTGGCTGTCCGCCGCCTCCTTCCAGGAGACGACGCGCGTGCTTACCGACGCCGCTATCAACAAGCGCTCGGATAAGCTCATCGGCCTGAAGGAGAACGTGATCATCGGTAAGCTGATCCCGGCTGGTACGGGTATCTCGCGCTACCGCAACATCACGGTTGAGCCGACTGAGGAAGCTGCCCGCCAGGCAGCCGCCCCGTTCGCTTCCTTCGGCGAGGGCTTCTACGGTGCCGAGGACACCTACGGCATCGATCAGGTCGGTTCCGCAGTTCCGCTGGATGACATCGGAACCTTCGAGTAGAAATCAATAGCTTTGCGGCAGCGGCTGGGGGGAGCGGGAGAATTCCCTCGGTCACTGTCTGGCAAAGCACCTCGCCTGACAGTTGGGGCTTCGTGCGCTAACTGTTAGGTGGCAACCGGAAAAATCCTCCGGCACAGTTGTGGCTTACTAGCGGGTTGCTAGTTCGTCACGGTCGTGCCGGAGGATTTTTCTTTGTCGAGGCAACCCAACTGGAAAACTCGGCTGGAGACTGAAGAAAGGCGATAGGAACAGAGGCAAGGGGCAGGGGAGGAAGGGCCTAGGGGTTCCGTCCCGACCTCCCTCCTCTACATCTTGAGAGCCTCTGCAATCGGGGTGTTGCCCTCGTTGAAGTTAATCATGCGACCAACGGTAGCCTCGTTGAACACGGCCTGCGCGATGACATTGGCAACGGTCGCGCGAGCGACCTCGCCTGCCTTGTCCGCCGTGGTGTCGATGGAATCCTGGCCCTCGTTGAGCGTGAGCGCACTCGGGCCGAGAATGGTCCATTCCAGGTTTGAAGCGCGCAGCGCTTCGTCGGCTGCAGCCTTGGACTCGGCATAGGCAAAGAAGCTGTGATCCTCTGGAACGCCATGGTCGTGGCCCGCACCAAAGTAAGAGACCATCACGTAGCGCTTAACGCCAGCCTGCTCGGCTGCGGCAATCGAAGTAATAGCTGCGTCGCGGTCGATCGCGTACGTCCGTTCTGGTGAACCTCCACCAGCGCCGGCGGACCAAATCACAGCGTCGTGCGCGCTGAGAAGGTCCGCAAACTGTTCGGTCGAGAGACTGGCGATGTCGTAAACGGCTGGTGTGGCGCCGAGAGCCTCGATATCCGGAACCTGGTCGGGGTTGCGTATAACAGACGTGACCTCGTAGCCATCGTCGATAAGTAGGGGAGTAGCGATTTGGGCCACCTTGCCGTGGCCGCCAATGACAATAACCTTTTTAGACATGTCCCCACCTATACGCTGCCAGTACACTGCTGGCAATGAAGAAGGCATTCGCCTGTGGTGAACATGGCGATTAAGTTTCTCCAGCGCTGATGCAGGACAGTACTATGGGCAAACCGAACGGACGGCAGAATTGGCCGAGTTATCAATTCAAACCGGCATAGTAACGTCTGCGTCTTTTGGGGCGAGGCGCGCCGTGCTGAACACCCAAAAATTTGATCACCAAGCCCACAAGCGCTCAAAGTGCTTGAAATTTATAGGCCATTACCAGGGTGTTTGGACTAAACCCGCAGCTCGCGTACTGTTATACAACGATCCCAGAAAAGAATTGGGAACTTGAGACATTACCCAGTAGGCCAGCGAGAGCGGCTGACTGGGTTTCGCACGTTCAAAATCCCTCCATTTCTTGCGTTCAACCGATGGGCTCACCACTGGATGAGTAATAACTTTTCTTGTGATGCATTCACACGGAAGGTGGTTACTCCGCTGCGGTTGGCATCGGTCGTGAGAATGTCCAGCGAGGATTGAAAACAGAAAGAGGCTTCATGCCCACTATTCAGCAGCTGGTCCGCAAGGGCCGCCATGACAAGAAGGCTAAGGTTGCAACCGCAGCTCTGAAGGGTTCCCCTCAGCGCCGCGGCGTTTGCACCCGTGTTTACACCACCACCCCGAAGAAGCCGAACTCGGCTCTTCGTAAGGTCGCTCGTGTTCGCCTGACCTCCGGTATCGAGGTTTCGGCTTACATTCCGGGTGAGGGCCACAATCTGCAGGAGCACTCCATGGTGCTTGTTCGCGGTGGTCGTGTTAAGGACCTCCCGGGTGTCCGCTACAAGATCGTCCGTGGTTCCCTCGACACCCAGGGTGTCAAGGACCGCAAGCAGGCTCGTTCCCGCTACGGCGCAAAGAAGGAGAAGTAAGCCATGCCACGTAAGGGCCCAGTACAGAAGCGTCCTGTCGTCAACGACCCGGTCTACGGCTCCCCTCTGGTGTCGCAGCTGGTCAACAAGGTTCTGATCGACGGTAAGAAGTCGACTGCAGAGCGCATCGTCTACGGTGCGCTTGAGCTGTGCGAAGAGAAGACCGGTACTGACCCGGTGCTGACTCTGAAGCGCGCAATCGAGAACGTCAAGCCGGCTCTTGAGGTTCGTTCCCGCCGTGTTGGTGGCGCCACCTACCAGGTTCCGGTCGAGGTTCGTCCGGGCCGTGGCACCACGCTGGCACTGCGCTGGCTGCTGATGTTCTCCCGTCAGCGCCGTGAGAACACCATGACCGAGCGTCTCGCTAACGAGATCCTCGATGCATCCAACGGCCTGGGTGCATCCGTCAAGCGTCGTGAGGACACTCACAAGATGGCGGAAGCAAACCGCGCATTCGCTCACTACCGCTGGTAATCGCTTATCGACGGAGGCCGCGAGTGGTCACCGTCGTAGAGCAGCTGCCGGTATGTCAACGGCGCGCGTCGGTCGCGGTCCACAGATCTTTAAGGGTCACTCAATAGGGGCCAGCCCGGCGCTTACACCCGATGTCTTGCGTAGAATTTACGCAATAGGTGTACGTCACGGCGCGACTTCGCGCCAAGACGGTGGCATTATAGATAAAGCAAACCCGACCGACGGCGGATTTGACGGCCAATTGCAATCCCGTAATTGAGTCTCACCGCCAAACCGATTTGAAACGAGTGGGGAATCAAGTGGCTGAAGGTGCACTTCCCGTTAAGAAGGACCTCCACAAGGTCCGCAACATCGGCATCATGGCGCACATCGATGCTGGTAAGACGACTACGACTGAGCGCATCCTGTACTACACGGGTATTAACCGCAAGGTCGGCGAGACTCACGATGGTGGCGCTACCACCGACTGGATGGAGCAGGAGAAGGAGCGCGGTATCACCATTACCTCCGCTGCTGTGACCTGTTTCTGGAACGACAACCAGATCAACATCATCGATACCCCGGGCCACGTCGACTTCACCGTTGAGGTTGAGCGTTCCCTGCGTGTGCTCGACGGTGCCGTCGCAGTCTTCGACGGTAAGGAAGGTGTCGAGCCGCAGTCTGAGCAGGTTTGGCGTCAGGCTCAGAAGTACGATGTCCCGCGTATTTGCTTCGTCAACAAGATGGACAAGCTGGGCGCTGACTTCTACTACACCGTTGGCACCATCGTTGACCGCCTCGGTGCTAAGCCGTTGGTTATGCAGCTGCCGATTGGCGCTGAGGATGACTTCGACGGCGTTGTTGACCTGCTGGAGATGAAGGCCCTCATGTGGCCGGGCAAGGTTGAGATCGGTACTCCTGCGCAGGTCGAGGAGATTCCGGCGGACATGGTCGACAAGGCTAACGAGTACCGTGAGAAGCTCATTGAGACCGTCGCTGAGTCCGACGAGGAGCTCATGGAGAAGTACTTCGGTGGCGAAGAGCTGACCATGGACGAGATCAAGGGCGCCATCCGCAAGATGGTTATCAACTCTGAGGTCTACCCGGTCTACTGTGGTACCGCGTACAAGAACAAGGGTGTTGAGCCGCTGCTCGACGCTGTCATTGACTTCCTGCCGAATCCGCTGGACATCGGTGAGGTTCACGGCCACCAGATGGGCGACGAGGACGTCGATATGGTCCGTAAGCCGTCTAAGGATGAGCCGTTCTCCGCTCTCGCATTCAAGATTGCTGCTCACCCGTTCTTCGGCAAGCTGACCTTCGTCCGCGTTTACTCCGGTCGTGTGGAGCCTGGCCAGCAGGTCCTGAACTCCACCAAGGACAAGAAGGAGCGCGTCGGTAAGCTGTTCCAGATGCACGCCAACAAGGAGAACCCTGTTGACGAGGCAGTGGCAGGTAACATCTACGCCTTCATTGGTCTGAAGGACACCACCACCGGTGACACCCTGTGTGCACAGGATGCTCCGATCGTTCTGGAGTCCATGTCCTTCCCGGATCCGGTTATCTCCGTTGCTATTGAGCCAAAGTCCAAGGCTGACCAGGAGAAGCTGGGTACCGCTATTCAGCGTCTGGCTGAAGAGGACCCGACCTTCACCGTTCACCTGGATGAGGAAACCGGCCAGACCGTTATCGGCGGTATGGGCGAGCTCCACCTCGACGTCCTGGTTGACCGCATGAAGCGCGAGTTCAAGGTCGAAGCAAACATCGGTAACCCGCAGGTTGCTTACCGCGAGACCATCCGCAAGCCGGTCGAGAAGTTCGAGTACACCCACAAGAAGCAGACCGGTGGTTCGGGTCAGTTCGCCCGCGTCATCATTGCTCTGGAGCCGTACTCCCCGTCCGCTGAAGAGGTGGAAGAAGGCGAGTCCACAACTTACCTCTTCGCAAACGAGGTCACCGGTGGCCGCGTTCCGAAGGAGTACATCCCGTCTGTCGACGCTGGTATCCAGGATGCAATGCAGTACGGTACCCTCGCCGGCTACCCGCTGGTGAACATCAAGGCAACCCTGCTCGACGGTGCTTACCACGAGGTTGACTCCTCCGAAATGGCCTTCAAGATCGCTGGTCAGCAGGCTCTGAAGGAAGCTGTTCAGAAGGCTAAGCCGGTCCTGCTCGAGCCGATGATGGCCGTTGAGGTCATTACTCCGGAAGAGTACATGGGTGAGGTCATCGGTGACATCAACTCCCGTCGTGGCCAGGTCAACTCCATGGAAGACCGCACCGGCGTCAAGGCTGTCAAGGCTCTGGTTCCGCTGTCCGAGATGTTCGGCTACGTTGGTGACCTGCGTTCCAAGACCCAGGGTCGCGCTAACTACACCATGATCTTCGACTCCTACGCTGAGGTTCCGTCCTCCGTGGCCGAGGAGATCATTGCAGCTCGTACCGGCGCTTAAATCACGCCGGTAGGGTGGGGCACTCAATCAGAGTTGACCCCATCCCTGCACGCACTGCACTGTCACTCTTTTAGAGAACGCAGTGCGAGGGTCTGCAGCTTTAGTAGATTCCCTCTAGCTTTGACTGTGCTGAGACATCGTCAGACTGTTGGCGTGTGTTAGCACAGGCAAGCTCTAGGGGGTAGCTGCTCGCAATTCATATCGTTGGCCGATTTTAGATCGCAGCTCAAATATCTAGCATTTATGCAGGTAAATGACGATGTGAGTTGCTGGCCGTTACCCACCCTTAACTAGGGGGTTGGTCTGGTTTGGAAAACTCCAGTATCCTGCCCTAGTATCGAGTAACTGGCACAGTGAAAGAATAGTGCTCTTTTGCGCGCGCACGTTCCGAAGTCGGAAGCGAACAGCTTCAAGGCTTCTGATGCTTGTGAAGGCGGATTGAGTGACCACAAAATTGTGGCTGCGAGAGTCGTGGCCACCTAGACCTCCAGGAGGACTAAAAGTGGCAAAGGCGAAGTTCGAGCGTACGAAGCCGCACGTCAACATCGGTACCATTGGTCACGTTGACCACGGTAAGACCACCACTACCGCCGCTATCACCAAGGTTCTGGCTGACAAGTTCCCGGACCTGAACGAGTCGTTCGCTTACGATGCCATCGATAAGGCACCGGAAGAGAAGGAACGTGGCATTACCATCAACGTTTCCCACGTTGAGTACCAGACGGAGAAGCGCCACTACGCTCACGTCGATGCCCCGGGCCACGCCGACTACATCAAGAACATGATTACCGGTGCTGCTCAGATGGACGGCGCAATCCTGGTTGTCGCTGCTACTGACGGCCCGATGCCGCAGACCCGCGAGCACGTTCTGCTGGCTCGCCAGGTTGGCGTTCCGTACATCCTCGTTGCACTGAACAAGTGCGACATGGTCGACGACGAAGAGATCATCGAGCTCGTCGAGATGGAGGTCCGCGAGCTGCTGGCTGAGCAGGACTACGACGAGGAAGCTCCGATCGTCCACATCTCCGCTCTGAAGGCTCTTGAGGGCGAAGAGAAGTGGGTCAACTCCATCCTCGAGCTGATGGAAGCTTGCGACGAGAACATCCCGGATCCGGTTCGCGAGACCGACAAGCCGTTCCTGATGCCGATTGAGGACATCTTCACCATTACCGGTCGCGGCACCGTTGCTACCGGTCGTGTTGAGCGCGGCGTTCTGAACGTTAACGACGAGGTCGAGATTCTGGGCATCAAGGAGAAGTCCCAGAAGACCACCGTTACCGGTATCGAGATGTTCCGCAAGCTGCTGGATTCCGCTGAGGCTGGCGACAACTGTGGTCTGCTGCTCCGCGGTACCAAGCGTGAGGACATCGAGCGCGGTCAGATCGTTGCTAAGCCGGGCGCTTACACCCCGCACACCGAGTTCGAGGGTTCCGTCTACATCCTGTCCAAGGATGAGGGCGGCCGTCACACCCCGTTCTTCGACAACTACCGTCCGCAGTTCTACTTCCGCACCACCGACGTCACCGGCGTCGTTTCCCTGCCGGAAGGTGTCGAGATGGTCATGCCGGGCGACAACGTTGACATGTCTGTCAAGCTGATTCAGCCGGTCGCAATGGACGAGGGCCTGCGCTTCGCTATCCGCGAGGGTGGCCGCACCGTCGGCGCTGGCCGCGTTACCAAGATCGTTAAGTAAGTCTTTTCCCCATAGGGGAAATGCTTTAACTTAAGTCTTAGAAGAATCCCGACTCCGCGTAAGCGGAAGTCGGGATTTTTTGTATCTGTACATAGCCGACACTAGACCGGGCGGGGCGGCGCAATAGCCGTCGTCAAGCAGACTGTGCCGTAATGGGTGTGATGTACGTTGCACTTTGGAATCGTGATTTTACATTCGTAGCCCGGACGTGCTTTAATACGGAGGTTGCTTTAACAAAGGCGTTCGCGCCAATTGTTGTATCAGGCCCAGCTGGGAACCAGTACGAAATTGGACATAGCGCCTATGGTAAGGCGAGCATGACCACGTAGGGAAGTTTCTTCCCAATCGTGCCTCACGGAGAAAACGGGCGACACGCCCGACCGCGGGGGTCGGAGGTGGCATGGCAAATTAACAGCGGCAGTAGGCAAATGAAGAGCCCCACGAGGGGGACTTGTTTTCCACTGGGATTTGAGTGCAAGGCGTTATTCGTCCGCTCGGGTCATGGCCAAAAGTTAATTTGCCATGACGATCGAAGACGAAATCGCTTTGAAGTAATGCACAACCCAGTTTTAATTTCTGGCGCTGGCCATAGTTGCTGACGGCGTCGAGAAACATTGACAGGGTCGACGCCCCTTTAATTGGGGCGCGCCGACCGAGGAGAGGACAAGCGTGGCCGGACAGAAGATCCGCATCAGGCTCAAGGCCTACGACCACGAGGCTATCGACGCTTCTGCGCGAAAGATCGTGGAGACCGTTACCCGTACGGGTGCACGCGTCGTTGGCCCGGTGCCGTTGCCAACCGAAAAGAACGTTTACTGCGTTATCCGTTCGCCGCACAAGTACAAGGACTCGCGCGAGCACTTCGAGATGCGCACTCACAAGCGTCTGATCGACATTCTCGATCCAACGCCGAAGACCGTCGATGCACTTATGCGCATTGACCTTCCGGCAAGTGTCGATGTGAACATTCAGTGATCCTGGACTTTTGGTAGCGGAGACAAGATAAATGAGTGAAAACGAGATCAAGGGCATCCTGGGCACGAAGCTCGGTATGACTCAGATCTTCGACGAGGAGAACCGCGTTGTTCCGGTTACCGTCGTTGAGGCTGGGCCGTGCGTAGTGACTCAGGTGCGCACTAAGGAAACCGACGGCTACGACGCCGTCCAGATTGCATACGGCGAAATTGACCCGCGTAAGGTCAACAAGCCGGAGGCCGGCCACTTCAAGAAGGCCGGTGTGACCCCGCGTCGCCACAGCGTTGAGATTCGCACGCCGGACGCTTCCTCTTACGAGGTCGGCCAGTCCGTTGGTGTCGACATCTTCGGCGAAATTGAGTACGTCGACGTCACTGGTACCTCTAAGGGCCACGGCTTCGCCGGTGGTATGAAGCGCCACGGCTTTGCTGGCCAGGGTGCTGCTCACGGTAACCAGGCTGCTCACCGTCGTGTTGGTGGCATTGGCGCTTGCGCCACGCCAGGACGCGTCTTCAAGGGCAAGCGCATGGCAGGCCGCATGGGTAACGACCGGGTCACGACCCAGAACCTGAAGATTCAGAAGGTTGACGCTGACGCGAACCTGCTGCTCATCAAGGGCGCAGTTCCGGGTGCACGCGGCGGCCTGCTGGTTGTTAAGACTGCCACGAAGGGTGGTGCTCACGCATGACCAACCTCAAGCTAGACGTACACACCGCTGAAGGCGGCGTGAACGGTTCGGTTGAGCTTCCTGCTTCCGTGTTCGACGCGGAGGTGTCCATCGCCCTGATGCACCAGGTTGTTGTCGCGCAGCGTGCAGCAGCTCGCCAGGGCACCCACAAGGTCAAGACCCGCGGTGAGGTTCGCGGCGGTGGCCGCAAGCCGTGGCGCCAGAAGGGTACCGGTCGCGCTCGTCAGGGTTCGATCCGTGCTCCGCACTGGACCGGCGGTGGCATTGTCCACGGCCCGGTGCCGCGCGACTACAGCCAGCGCACCCCGAAGAAGATGATTGCAGCTGCTCTGCGCGGCGCACTCTCTGACCGTGCTCGCCACGACCGCATCCACGTTGTCGAGGAACTGGTCCCAGGCCAGACCCCGTCCACCAAGGCAGCTCGTACTTTCGTCGAGCGTCTGACTGAGCGCCGCAACGTGCTCGTCGTTCTGCCGCGCGAGGACGTCAACTCGTGGAAGTCGGTTCGTAACCTGCCAGGTGTCCACATCCTGTCTGAGGATCAGCTGAACACCTACGACGTTCTGAAGGCCGATGACGTCATCTTCGCCGTTCAGGCACTCAATGACTTCATCACTCGCACCGCCGGTAAGGAGGAGAAGTAATGGCTACCATCGCAGATCCCCGCGACATCATTGTTGCACCGGTAGTGTCTGAGAAGTCCTACGGACTCATGGAGCAGGGCGTTTACACGTTCCTGGTCCACACCGACGCTAACAAGACCCAGATCAAGATCGCGGTCCAGGAGATTTTCGGTGCCAAGGTCGCTTCCGTCAACACCCTCAACCGTGAGGGCAAGCGCAAGCGTTCCCGCACCGGCTACGGCAAGCGCAAGAACACCAAGCGCGCCTACGTGACTCTCGCGGCCGGCAGCGATCCCATCGACATCTTCGGCGGTTCGGCAGCTTAGCCGCTAGCCGACGAGGAAGTTAAGGAAGAGCAAAAGTATGGCTATTCGTAAGTACAAGCCGACTACGCCGGGTCGCCGCCAGAGCTCCGTCTCCGAGTTCAGCGAGATTACTCGCTCGACTCCTGAGAAGTCTCTGCTGCGCCCGCTGTCGAAGACTGGTGGCCGTAACGTTCACGGTCACATCACCACTCGCCACAAGGGTGGCGGACACAAGCGCCAGTACCGTGTCATCGACTTCCGTCGTAATGACAAGGACGGCATTCCGGCAAAGGTCGCTCACATCGAGTACGACCCGAACCGTACCGCCAACATCGCACTGCTGCACTATGCAGACGGTGAGAAGCGCTACATCATCGCTCCGAAGAACCTGAAGCAGGGTGCCATCGTTGAGTCCGGCGCTAATGCCGACATCAAGGTTGGTAACAACCTGCCGCTGCGCAACATCCCGACCGGTTCCACTATTCACTGCGTGGAGCTCAAGCCGGGCGCTGGTGCACAGCTGGCACGTTCTGCTGGTGCTTCTATTCAGCTTCTCGGTAAGGAAGGCAAGTACGCAGTTCTGCGTATGCCGTCCTCTGAGATCCGCCGCGTCGACGCACGTTGCCGTGCAACCGTCGGTGAGGTCGGAAACCAGGATCAGATTAACATCCGTTGGGGCAAGGCCGGCCGTATGCGCTGGAAGGGCTGGCGCCCGACTGTCCGCGGTGTTGTCATGAACCCGGTCGACCACCCGCACGGTGGTGGTGAGGGTAAGACCTCCGGTGGTCGCCACCCGGTTTCCCCGTGGGGCCAGAAGGAAGGCCGCACCCGTAAGCCGAACCGTCCGAGCGACCAGCTGATCGTTCGTCGCCGTCGTACCAACAAGAATAAGAAGCGCTAAGGAGGGAACTGAGAATGCCACGCAGCCTTAAGAAGGGCCCGTTCGTCGATGAGCACCTCCTCGCGAAGGTCGATGCACAGAACGAGAAGGGCACCAAGCAGGTCATCAAGACCTGGTCTCGCCGCTCCACGATTCTCCCCGATTTCATCGGCCACACCTTCGCCGTTCACGACGGTCGCAAGCACGTGCCGGTGTTCGTGGATGACTCTATGGTCGGCCACAAGCTGGGCGAATTCGCCCCGACCAAGACCTTCAAGGGTCACGTCAAGGATGACAAGAAGGGACGTCGATAAGCCATGAGCAACGACATTACTTCTGCACGCGCAACTGCGCGCTTCGTCCGCGTTACTCCGATGAAGGCACGTCGCGTCCTGGACACCGTTCGCGGTAAGTCCGTCGACGAGGCACTGAACATCCTGGAGTACGCTCCGCAGGGTGCTGCTGATCCGGTTGCCAAGGTTGTTGCGTCTGCAGCTGCAAACGCTGAGAACAACTTCGGCCTGGACCGTCGTACTCTGGTCATCTCCGAGGCTTACGCCAACGAGGGACCGACCATGAAGCGCTTCCGCCCGCGTGCGCAGGGCCGTGCTTTCCACGTCCGCAAGCGCACCAGCCACATCACCGTGGTCGTCGAGAGCCAGAAGGAAGGTGACCGATAGTGGGACAGAAGATCCATCCACACGGTCTTCGCCTCGGTATTTCCAGCGACTGGAAGTCCCGCTGGTACGCCGACAAGCAGTACGCTGACTACCTGGCCGAGGACATCAAGATTCGCGATCTGCTGTCCACCGGTCTTGAGCGCGCCGGCATCTCCGATGTCGTTATCGAGCGCACCCGTGACCGCGTGCGTGTGGACATCCACACCGCACGCCCGGGCATTGTTATCGGTCGTCGTGGCTCCGAGGCTGACCGCATCCGCGGCCAGCTCGAGAAGCTCACCGGCAAGCAGGTTCAGCTGAACATCCTCGAGGTCAAGAACATTGACGCGGATGCGAAGCTGGTTGCTCAGTCCATCGCTGAGCAGCTCGCCAACCGTGTCGCTTTCCGTCGTGCAATGCGCAAGGCTATCCAGTCTGCAATGCGTCAGCCGCACGTCAAGGGCATCAAGGTTGTCTGCTCCGGTCGTCTCGGCGGTGCCGAGATGGGCCGCACCGAGCGCTACCACGAGGGTCGCGTTCCGCTGCACACCCTGCGTGCGGAAATCGACTACGGCACCCACGAGGCTCACACCACCTTCGGCCGCATTGGCGTCAAGGTGTGGATCTACAAGGGTGACGTGATCGGTGGCCGTCGCGAGTCCGAGATCAACGCCGGCAACGACCGCCAGCGTCGCGGCAACGACCGTCCGCGTCGTGGTGGCAAGCGTCGTCAGCGTGCATCTGAGAAGAAGGAGGGCTAATTCATGCTCATCCCGAAGCGCGTTAAGTTCCGTCGCCAGCACCGCCCGACCCGTTCTGGTATGTCCAAGGGCGGCAACAAGGTGACTTTCGGTGACTACGGTCTCCAGGCTCTCGAGCCGGCCTACATCACCAACCGTCAGATTGAGGCAGCGCGTATTGCTATTAACCGCCACGTCAAGCGTGGTGGTAAGGTCTGGATCCAGATTTTCCCGGACCGTCCGCTGACCCAGAAGCCACTGGGTGTTCGTATGGGTTCCGGTAAGGGCCCGGTCGAGAAGTGGGTTGCAAACGTCAAGCCGGGTCGCATCATGTTCGAGATGTCCTACCCGGACGAGGCAACTGCTGTCGAGGCACTGAAGCGCGCAGGCGCTAAGCTGCCGATTAAGACCCGAATCGTTCGGAAGGAGGATCAGTACTGATGTCGAACGGCATTCCCGCCCACGAGCTTCGCTCGCTGGATAACGATGACCTGGTTGCCAAGCTCAAGGAGTCTAAGGAGGAGCTGTTCAACCTCCGTTTCCAGAGCGCTACCGGTCAGCTGACCAACAACCGCCGTCTCCGCACTGTCCGCAAGGATATTGCTCGCATTTACACCGTTATGCGTGAGCGCGAGCTCGGCCTGTCTGCTGCACCAACCGATGGTGATGCAGCATGAGTGAGGAAAACATGAACACCACCGAGGCTGGCGCACGCAAGGTGCGCACCGGTTACGTCGTGTCCGACAAGATGCAGAAGACCATCGTCGTCGAGCTCGAGGACCGCAAGCAGCACGCCCTGTACGGCAAGATCATGCGCACGAACTCTAAGGTCAAGGCGCACGACGAGAACGAAGAGGCTGGCGTGGGCGACCGCGTCCGCATCGAAGAGTGCCGTCCGCTCTCCAAGGACAAGCACTACCGCCTGATCGAGATCATCGAGAAGGCTAAGTAAGACCCGTCAGCTGAGCAATCAGCTCGGGCTTTACGACGAGAACCCCGTCGCGGGAAACACGAAAGTGTTTTCTGTGGCGGGGTTTTGTTTTTTTTAGAAAGCCATGTTCCTTTGTATTTCTAGTCCGCTCAGTCCAGGTTTGATGGTTTTTATCTCTGATAGCATTGGCCAGGATTTGTGCTTTGTGAGGGGAGAAGTTCGGTGACTACTGACGTGACCAGGATTGATGATCGAGATCTCGAGTCCGCGCTTCGCTCACATGACGTGGCTACGCTGTCGCGGCTCTTAACTGATATTGAACCCAAGGTTGCCGCTCGAAAGATGCGCCGCCTCAGCCATGAGGAACGTGCGCTGTTCTACCGCACACTCCCGAAAGACACGGCGGTTGAAACCTTCGATGAGCTGAACTCGGCTCTGCAGGCGCACCTGATTGACAGCCTCCGTGATCCTGAAGTCACCGCAGTTTTCGCGGACATGGAACCGGACGATCGAGCAGAGCTGCTCGACGAGCTGCCTGCGTCTGTCGCTGCAAAACTGCTCGCCGATCTGCCGGATGATGAGCGAGATCTGACCAACATCGTCCTCGGCTACCCCGACGGTTCCATTGGGCGTCGCATGAGCCCGGAGCTGGTGTCGCTTCACGACGATATGACGGTGGGGGAGGCTCTGGAGACCGTCTACAAGCATCTGGATGATGCCGAATCGATCTACACCCTGCCGGTGTCGAACCGGAAGCGTCGGCTGGTGGGCGTGGTCAGTCTTCGTGAATTGATGCGCGCCAGCAGCGATATCCAGGTTGCGGCTATCTTGCGGAAGGCTGATTTCGCAGAAGCTACCGAACCCGAAGAGAAGGTAGCCCGCATGTGCGCTGATCATAAGCGTCTAGCTCTGCCGATTGTCGACAGCGAGCAGCGTGTTATCGGTCTGCTCACGGTGGACGACGCCCTCCGGATTCTGGAAGAGGCAGACTCCGAGGACCAAGCTCGTATTTCCGGTTCTGAGCCTCTGCGCTTGCCCTACCTCGCGACGCCCATTTTCGAGATTGTTCGCTCTCGTGTGGTGTGGCTGCTCGTGCTTGCTATCGGTGCAACATTGACCGTGCAAGTCCTGGAAACTTTCGAAGAGACTCTTTCTCAGATGGTGGTTCTCTCGGTATTCGTGCCGCTGCTGATTGGTACAGGTGGCAATACCGGTAACCAGGCAGCAACCACGATTACGCGTGCGTTGGCGCTGGGGGATGTCCAACCCCGCGATATATTCAAAGTCATTCTCCGCGAGGTGAGAGTCGGTGCCTTCCTCGGTTTATTGCTTGGTACTCTCGGCCTGCTATTGGCTGGCTTGGTTTACGGCTGGGACATCGGCCTAGTGATTGGTCTGACGCTGCTGGGTATTTGTACTCTCGCGGCAACTGTCGGTGGCATCATGCCGCTGATCGGTAAGAAGTTCGGCATTGACCCAGCCGTCTTCGCTAACCCGTTCATTACAACCCTCGTCGATGCCTCCGGTCTGATCATCTACTTCCTGATCGCTAAGTCAGTATTGGGAATCTAGTCCCGTCGCGCAGGGGACGTCGGCGGTATAGAAAAGAGAGCAACTACGCCATAATGGTGGCCATGAGCAATGGCACCCACAATCACCGCACTTGGAAAGAAATTATCGCCGCCGATCCGCAGCATTCCCGCCGCTACGCCAACCGCTGGCGGGGATTCGTGCGCGAGGGCCGCGATATTGACGGCGAGGCGCGGTTGGTGGATGCAATGGCGCCACGCCACGCTCGAATCCTGGATGCCGGCTGTGGGCAGGGGCGCGTCGGCGGTTACCTGGCGAAGGCTAGTCATCGAGTCGTCGGTGTCGACGTCGACTCCTATCTCATCGACGAGGCAAAGCGACAGTTCCCGGACGCGACGTGGTTGGTAGGGGACTTGGCGCAGCTGCCGCACGTGCTTGACGACGGGCTGGAGAACACACCCCACGATGACACGGCATCCGCCTTCGACGTCATCATTTGCCCCGGCAATGTGCTGACTTTCGTAGCGCCAGAAGACCGCGCGAAAGTACTGCAGGGCTTCGCGGAGGTGCTGAATCCGGAGAACGGTCGTGCCATTATCGGCTTCGGTGCTGGCCGTGGCTGGGACTTTGCGGATTTTGAAACGACTGCGCAGGAGGCTGGGCTCACCGTGATTCAGCGTTATTCCACGTGGGATCTTCGTCCCTTTGACGGTGAGTCTCAGTTCCTGGTTGCAGTGCTTGAGCGAGCTAAATAGAGCGGACTAAATAGCGCTGACTAGGAATCCTTAGCCAGCAATTCTTCAACCTCGATTTTCGTCGGCGGCTGCGCTCCCTTGCGGGACACAGTGATGGCAGCCGCGGCGGCCGCATAGTGCAGAATCTCGCGCCACTGATCTGGTGATACGGAAGTCAGGTCAGCTGCCGTCAGACCTCGTTCCTCAATTTGCGCCAAAAGTGCGCCCATAATTGTGTCCCCAGCGCCGATGGTGTCAACGACATTCGCGTTGACGGCTGGGACATCGATGCGGTTTCCGTCGGCAAGCAAAGTGAGCCCATCGCCACCTCGGGTGATGACGGCGGCCGGAACTTTAGTCAGCGCCTCTTCGCCAAGGAACTCGACTTCCTCGTCCGAGAGCTTCAACAAATTGACGTAGGGGAGCAAGCTCATGAGGAATTCGCGGTGTGCATCTGTTGCGTACATGGGGCGAATATTTGGATCCAAAGCGACCAGGGTGCCATTGGCCGCGAACTGTTTGAGCAATTCCGCGTATCGGCTGGCACCCGGTTCCAGCGCCAGCGACAGCGTGCCAAAACATGCGATATTCGCTTCGATGAGCTCCGGCTCCACAAGTGGGGTGGCCGTGCCGTCGGTGTAAAAGGTGTACGTTGCAGAGCGATCGTCGTGGATGGTGGTTACCGCCAGAATGGTCGGCTCTGGGCCACGCTGAACGTAAGAGGTGTCGACCCCTTCGTTTTCCAAGTGCTTGACCAGCTCATTTCCGAAACCATCCGTCGACAGGCGGGACTGGAAAATAACATCCGCACCGAGGCGAGAGGCCGTAACCGCGACGTTGTAGGGGCCTCCGCCTAGCGCCGGCACGTGGTTATTGAGGCTGCCAGGAGATACCGGAACGAGGTCAACCAGACCTTCGCCGCAAACACAAATAGCCATGACTTCAATAATATCGGGGGGGGGGGTATGACCTATCGGTCGAATTACCATCTGTCACCGCCACAGGGCCGACTGAATGACCCGAATGGCCTTTTCGTGGACGGCGAGACACTGCATGTGTTCTACCAGCATGATCCATGCTTTCCACATGCGCCGAAGAGAACTGGGTGGGGGCATGCGTCCGCGTCGCTCACGACAGCCGAGCGGTGGCGTCATTACCCCGATGCGCTGTATCCGGACATGCCCTATGACAAGCATGGTTGTTATTCGGGAGGCGCAGTCGTCGATGGCGATGATGTGTGGCTCTTCTATACCGGCAACCTGAAGGTAGACGGGCGCCGCATTCCGTCGCAGAATCGGGTCCGTGCGCTTGCTCCCTCCGGCCCAGAGGGTGGGATTCATCTTGCCGATTCTGGTTATCTCATGGATTCTGGCAACGATTGAGAAGTTCTTCCATAAGCGTCTCAAGGGCACTGTCGACTTCATGCTGACACCACTGTTGACGTTGCTCATCACTGGTTTCATCACCTTTGCCGCCATTGGTCCAGTACTGCGCACTGCAGGTGAATGGCTGGGTATTGGTCTTGCAAATCTGTACGAATTCGCGGGACCTGTGGGTGGCTTCTTGTTCGGCTTGGTCTACTCGCCAATTGTCATTACTGGTCTGCACCAGTCCTTCTCACCAATCGAGTACATGCTGTGGGACCAGGGCGGCTCGTTCATTTTCGCGACGGCATCGATGGCCAATATTGTCCAAGGTGGTGCCGCGCTGGCGGTGTACTTCCTGGCCAAGAGCGAGAAGCTTAAGGGTTTGGCAGGTGCGTCCGGTATGTCGGCACTATTCGGAATTACCGAGCCAGCCATCTTTGGTGTGAACCTACGTTTGCGCTGGCCGTTTTACATCGGTATGGGTGCTTCGGCCATTGCCTCAACCATGAAGGACGAGCCGAAGTCAGAAACTGCTGCGAAACCTGCTGTTACCGCAGAGAAGAAGTAAATCTGCATCTCTTCGACGGTGAATCGCAGTTCCTGGTTGCAGCGCCTAAGGGGGGGTAGGGCGCTGTGACCGTCGTAAAGCGGTTGCGATTCCGCGTCAGCCTGTCGTTATTCTTTTATGCGAATAACTGCAATTAACGGCACGCAGGGAAAGGCTTCGGCGGTGATGCTATACGAAACGCTGGATACGGCTGGCGACAAGAAACAGGAACTGTTGACGCAGGACTACGGACGATTTGCCGTGCGAGCGGTCCTGGCGGGTATGTACCTGACGCTCGGGACGGCATTTGCTGCGGTGGCCGGGCAAGTAGCAGAGGGCGTCGCGCCGGGGACTGGGGGACTGGTTTTTGCGTGCCTATTCGGGCTTGGACTGTTCGCCATTGTGGTGCTCGGTGCAGAGCTGGCGACTGGCAGCATGATGTTTGTGTCCTGGTCCGCCGCACGCGGACGCATGGCGTGGGGAGTGGCCTTTCGAATGGTGGCCGTCGCTACGTTCTACAACTTCATCGGTGCGGCGATTGTGGCGCTGGTGCTCAGCCAGAGCGCCAAGCTCGGTGGGATTGATGACACACATCTGATTTCCACCTTGACTGAGGGGAAGCTGGCCAAGCCATTCTTCGGCGCTTTCGTAGAGGCCATGGGTGCGAACTTCGTGGTCAATATGGCTGTCTTAGGTGCACTTCAAGCCAAAGAAATCATTTCGAAGTTCGTTGTGATTCTGCCGATCATTGCAGTGTTCGTCGGGCTCGGACTCGAGCACGTGATTGCGAACTTCTCGTTGTTTTCCTTGGCCTTTTTCGCTGATCCGCATCCTGCAGGCTTCGATGGTCTGCACATTACTGTTAACTGGGTGGCCGTGTGGCTGGGCAACTTCGTAGGTGGTGGCCTGGGAATCGGCGCGGTCTACGCCTGGTTGAACCAGACGAAGACCAGCTATGTTGACTAGTTTTTGAGCTTCGCCGCGTGCTAACCGGGCACCTATCTGACGGTCTATCCGACAGCCTGCCCGAAGAGCAGACCGACGAAGTAGGACACGATCAAACCGAGCGCACCACCAATTATCAGGCGCAGAGCAGCCTTGCCGGAGTGCGTGGAGCTGAGCTTGGCGCTGATGTAGCCGGTTAGAGCCAGAGTCACGATGGTGACAACAGTGACTGCGATTGCGCCAGAAGTGGGGCCGGTGAAAACCAGTGCCGCAATCATCGGCAGGATGGCGCCGAGTAGGAACGACAGTGCCGAAGAACCGGCAGCAGCCCAGGGGTTGGTAAGTTCCTCACCGTCAATGCCCAATTCCAGCTTTAGGTGAGCCGCCAGCGGATCGCTTTGTGCGATGCCGTGGGCAGCATCTTCGGCGATATGTTCTGGGATGCCGTAGCTAGAGAGAATCCCCACGAGCTCTTTATGCTCTTCATCTGGAAAGTCTTTAAGCTCGGCCTTTTCTTTGGCAATCAGTGCCCGCTCAGTATCGCGCTGGGTTGAAACCGAGACGTATTCACCCAGGGCCATCGAGATAGCCCCAGCGATAACGGCCGCGGCGCCAGCAGTCAGAATGGCTTCGCGAGAGGAACCTGCTGCAATCACACTGAGCAAGATTAGAGCAGTGGAGACGATACCGTCGTTGGCTCCGAGAACTCCGGCGCGAAGCCAGTTGAGCTTCGCCGACTCAGATGCCTTATGTGGTTCATGAGGATGTGCATGCGTGGTCATGGCAGGACCTTTCTCCCATGTCAGCCCCATGCCTACGGGTGGTACGAGGCCTCACCATCGATTTAATGCCGATTCGGGCACATTCTCAACCAGTGAAGTGAAACGCGGGGAGTCCTCTCGCGCGCGTAGCTCTTATGGAAGTCGGTGTGAGCGTTTGTGGAGGTCGGCGCGCGTCAATGTCAACACCGCGATCAGCGCAATCAATGCACAGGTCAACATCGAAATAGCCATCGAGAGGGGCAGATTGGAACCAAGCCCCACCAGCGGGGAAACCGTGGCGGCCGCGAGGAACTGTGTGAAGCCCATCAGACCGGAACCTGAGCCAATTCCGATATCTCGAACCTCCTCAATTCCGAGTGCCGTGGCATTGGCGAAGATCAGCGGCATCATCGGTACCGTAATGAACAGCAACAGCCAAGTAGTGAAGAAAGTAATCCCGACGATGGCATTAATAATCAGGCCTATCGACGCCACGAGCATGACCGTAAGGGCAATTAAAATGCCCTTGCGGGGATGAAGCCGGTTGATCATCTTGCCGTTGAGGATTGACACAAATGTCAACATCGCTGCATTGGATGCGAATACGAGAGAAAACTGAGTAGGGGTGAGCCCCAGCAGCTCCTGGAAGATAAAGGGTGACGCAGCGATGTACGAAAACATCACCGAGAAGCCACCAGCGAAAGCCAACAAGTAGCCGACAAATACTGGCCGCCGCAGCAGCCGGCCAATATTGGGTAGGAGATTGCGCAGAGCACCTGTGGAGCGTCGCTCAGGCGGCAGAGTTTCCGGAACCATCAGAACCACAATCGCGACCATGGCGACGTTGATGGCTGCGAGAAACCAGAACACGCTGCGCCAGCCGAATGCGGGGCCTAGAAAACCGCCCACAAGGGGAGCGATTGCCGGGGCGATGGAGGAAATACCCATGAGGGTAGAGAAAGCTTTCGCTGATGCCTTGCCCGTCAAGAGGTCTGGGACTACAGAACGAGCCAGAACAACCGTGGAGCCACCAGCTAACCCCTGGAACAAGCGCATTGCAATAAGCGTGCCAATATTCGGTGCTACTGCACAGAGAATTGACGATCCCAAGAACACCAAAGTCGCAATGAGAAGCAGCTTCTTGCGGCCCAAACTATCGGAAAGGGCGCCAATGACGAGCTGTCCAGCAGCCATGCCAATCATGAAGGTTGTCAGCGTGAGCTGAACCATCGACTCGGTCATGGAGAACTCGCGTGCAATCTCCACGAAGGATGCCAGATATGTATCTGCGCCGAACGGGGCGGCGGCGGATAACAAGGCCAACCCGGCAAGTAGCGATACCGGCAGCGTCTGTGCTGGCTGTGTCCGAGCACTCTCGGAATGTTGATTTGTCACTGTTTCAGTATAGGGTTGCCGCAGAAGGCATAAACCATGTTGGGGGCATGAAACTAAGGGATTTTGTTGTCCCGCACGAACGTGCCATAATACACAGGTTGCGCGAAGCGACTGCGTGCTGCTCTCAACGGTCTAGAACCGTAGTAAGCACGAGGTCAAAGCGATAGGAAAGCTACCTCTAGCAGGTGCTTTCGTCGTAAAGCGTAAACGCAAGACATAAAGACCGCGTGCGTTTAGGACGGAAATCTGACGCACAATGCAACCAGGTCAGGAGAAACGCAGTGATTCAGCAGGAATCCCGTCTGCGCGTTGCCGACAACACTGGTGCACGTGAAATTCTGTGCATCCGCGTTCTCGGTGGCTCGACCCGACGCTTCGCTGGCATTGGCGACACCATTGTCGCAACTGTCAAGGAAGCTACTCCGGGCGGCAACGTCAAGGCAGGCGAAATTGTTAAGGCAGTCATCGTCCGTGCGAAGAAGGAGACCCGTCGTCCGGACGGCTCCTACATTTCGTTCGACGAGAATGCAGCTGTCATCATCAAGGCTGACGGTGAGCCGAAGGGCACCCGTATTTTCGGCCCGGTCGCGCGTGAGCTGCGCGACAAGAAGTTCATGAAGATTGTCTCGCTCGCACCGGAGGTGATTTAAGTGAAGATCCGTAAGGGCGATACCGTGCTGGTTATCTCCGGTCCGGACAAGGGTGCTCAGGGCAAGGTCATCGAGGCCTACCCGAAGCGCGACAAGGTCCTGGTCGAGGGCGTTAACCGTATCAAGAAGCACGTTGCAAACTCCGCTGCGGAGCGCGGTGCATCCTCGGGTGGCATTGTCACTCAGGAAGCTCCGATTCACGTGTCGAACGTCATGCTGGTCGACGAAGATGGTACCCCGACTCGCGTTGGTTACCGCTTCGATGAGGATGGCAAGAAGGTTCGCATCTCCCGCCGTACCGGGAAGGACATCTAAGCATGAGCGAAAATTACACCCCTCGTCTGAAGGCCCGTTACCGCGATGAAATTCGCGGCAAGATGCAGGAAGAGTTCTCCTACGAGAACGTCATGCAGATTCCGGGCGTTACCAAGGTCGTCGTCAACATGGGCGTCGGCGCTGCTGCTCAGGATAAGAAGCAGATTAACGGTGCTATCAACGACCTGACTCTGATCACCGGTCAGAAGCCGGAGACCCGTCGTGCTCGCAAGTCGATCGCTAACTTCAAGCTTCGTGAAGGCGACGCCATCGGCGCTCGCGTCACCCTGCGTGGCGACCGTATGTGGGAGTTCCTGGATCGTCTGCTGACCGTGGCTCTGCCGCGAATCCGCGACTTCCGCGGTCTGTCTGATCAGCAGTTCGATGGTCACGGTAACTACACCTTCGGCCTGTCTGAGCAGACCATGTTCTACGAGATCGACGTTGACAAGATCGACCGCCCGCGCGGTATGGACATCACCGTCGTGACCACCGCTACCAACAACGAGGAAGGCCGCGCGCTGCTGCGCGAGCTGGGCTTCCCGTTCAAGAAGTAGTTTTGCCTCTTCGGTAGCTTTTGCCTAAAGCCCCGGATGCCGCTTGGCCTCCGGGGCTTTTTGCTGCTCTGTTAACTGCTTATGTCCGTGGGGGAGTGGGGGCGCTGTGCGGGGCCTGTGTAAAAGTTACCGGTGTTGCTGGTGGGAAAGTTGACCCTTTTTGGGGGTTGAAAATTAGTAAAGCCACAAGGTTTCTCAGTTGAAAGTTAGGCGTTTGTGATGATTTCGTTGTAAACTGCCATTCGTCATAGTGACGGCCGCCAAAATCCATTGTGGTCGTTATCAATTTGGGCAAGACTTAAGTACTTCAGCTTCTGTGTGATTGAGCCAGTGGTTCTACACAGGGCGGTTCTTAAGTTAAAACGCAAAGGGATTAACTACATGAAGAACTTCTCCGTGGCCGTCCGCTCGGCTGCTATTGCAACTGTTGCGGCTCTGGGTCTGAGCTTGGGTGCAGGTGCTGCCAACGCACAGCCAGCAATGCCGGAAATGCCGAACATTCCGATTCCGGGTATCGGTGACACCGGCCCGAAGGGCGTCAAGCAGATCGTTACCTTCGGTGACTCCTTCACCGCTAATGCCGGCAAGGGTGGCCCGCGTGGCCTGGCACCGGGACAGAACGCACTGGTCGCTAACTGCGCTACCGACATGGAAAACTGGCCGAAGATTGCAGCTTCGAAGCTGAACAAGTCCCTGGGTGACTGGTCCTGTAACGGTCTTGGCGGCTTCCCGGGTCAGCTCCTCGCATACCTGGAGGCTTCCATCCAGTACGGCGACATCGGAGAGGGCACTGAGAAGGTTGTCCTGATGTACGGCGGCATGGACTGGGTCCAGTGGGTTGACGTGGCAGGCGAGCTTGTCGCAAAGCCGGATCCCCAGGCTCCTTCCATGTTCAAGCAGACGCTGCGTCAGTTCACTGACCGCGTCCACCAGGTTGCCCCGGGCGCTCAGGTCGTCCTGGCTTCGTACCCTGAGTACGCCACTGATGACCAGCTGTGCCTGGTGAACACCTCGAACCAGACCTTCCCGATCCCGGCACCGGGTGGCAGCGAGATCCAGGGTGCATTCCGTGACAGCATTCGCTCCGCATCTCAGCACGTAGGTGCCGGCTTCATTGACGTCTACGAGGCAACCCTCGGCCACGGTACCTGCAACCCGAACCCGGATGAGCGCTTCGTCGCCGGTTTCGCAGACCCGGTGATGGGCCCGATGACCAACCACCCGACGGTGGCTGGTGAAAAGGCAATGGGTAACATCATCGCCGATCAGCTCTACTAATTTCCTTTCGCCGGCACCATGTCGGCTAGGAATTGAGTTCCACCGCTAGTTGGTGGGGCTTCACGCCGTGAGCGGACTAACGTCCGTCCGCGGCGTTTTTGCATTTCGGCCGGTATTTGTTAGTATCACCAGGTCTGCCCTCTATAAGAGGTGCGGCAGTAAAAATGTAAGAACTTTGCTGTAGGCCCCTCGCCTCGCATCGTCTCTGGTGTCACCTGGGTGGCGAGCTGACTCGGCTATTGAACCGAGTTGGCGAACAGTAGCCCTTAAATCGCCGGAATCACGATATTGGTAATCACTCCAACTTAAGCTTTCGCCGTGTGGCAGTTGCTGTTTGCGCGGTCATTGGAGTTAGCCACGAGGTGGGAAGGAACCGCAGCGAGAAAGGAAGCGGTCACTAACCATGACCATGACTGACCCAATCGCCGACATGCTGTCGCGCGTGCGCAACGCTAACAACGCGTACCACGACTCTGTCTCGATGCCGTCGTCCAAGCTGAAGGCTAACATCGCCGAGATCCTCAAGTCTGAGGGCTACATTTCGGACTACGCAGTCGAGGATGCCAAGGTCGGCAAGACCCTGACCCTGAACCTGAAGTACGGCCCGTCCCGCGAGCGTTCGATCGCTGGCGTGCGTCGCGTCTCCAAGCCGGGTCTGCGTGTTTACGCAAAGTCCACTAACCTGCCGAAGGTCCTCGGCGGCCTGGGCGTGGCTATCATCTCCACGTCTCAGGGCCTGCTGACTGACCGTCAGGCTTACGAGAAGAAGGTTGGCGGGGAAGTCCTCGCTTACGTCTGGTAAAGGGGGAACTACACAATGTCTCGTATTGGTAAGAACCCTGTCGTTGTCCCGGCAAACGTTACTGCCCAGGTCAACGGCCAGGACGTTTCCGTCAAGGGCCCGAAGGGCGAGCTGTCTGTCTCTATCCCGGCTCCAATTACCGTTGAGCTGAAGGACAATGAGATTGTGGTCAACCGCCCGGATGACCACCGCAAGAGCCGCTCCCTGCACGGCCTGTCCCGTTCGCTGATTAACAATATGGTTGTCGGTGTGACCGAGGGCTACACCATCAAGATGGAAATCTTCGGTGTCGGTTACCGTGTCGCCAAGAAGGGCAAGGACCTCGAGTTCTCCCTGGGCTACTCGCACCCAGTCCTGATCGAAGCACCGGAAGGTATCACCTTCGACGTCGACGGCACCACCAAGCTGTCGATTACAGGTATTGATAAGCAGCAGGTCGGACAGCTCGCAGCTAACATCCGTCGTCTGCGTAAGGATGATCCTTACAAGGGCAAGGGCATTCGTTACGATGGCGAGCAGATCCGTCGCAAGATCGGAAAGACGGGTAAGTAATGAGCAACACCAACGAAAAGCGCCTCCCGGTAGGCAAGGACATCTCGACTCGTCGTCGTGTCGCCCGCGCCCGCCGTCACGCACGCTTGCGCAAGAACGTCCGCGGCACCTCCGAGGCACCGCGCCTCGTCGTGCACCGCTCTTCCCGCCACATCACCGCTCAGGTTATCGACGACTCCATCGGTCGTACCCTGGCAGCTGCTTCCACTCTGGACGCAGATCTCCGTGGCTTCGAGGGCGACAAGAAGGCCAAGAGCGCCAAGGTCGGCGAGTTGATTGCTGCTCGCGCTAAGGATGCTGGCATCGAGAAGGTCGTTTTCGACCGCGGTGGCTACCAGTACCACGGTCGCGTTGCTGCTCTGGCCGAGGCTGCCCGTGAAGGTGGTCTGAAGTTCTAATGCGCACTTACAAGTCCAACGGAAGGAATGCGTGATGTCGGAACGCGATAAGCGCGAAGGCGGACGTAACTCCGCTGACAACAAGAACAACAACCGTCGTGGTGGCCGCGGTAACGACCGTCGCCAGCAGGACGAGCGTTCGCAGTACATCGAGCGCGTAGTAACTATCAACCGAGTTTCCAAGGTCGTCAAGGGTGGTCGTCGCTTCAGCTTCACCGCTCT